>CANBRV010000094.1 GCA_947372005.1 Comamonadaceae bacterium
CTCAAAGCACTGCGCAAAGACAACACTGGCTACGACCTCAAGCAGCTCTTTATTGGCGCAGAAGGCACGCTGGGCATTGTGACAAAAGCGGTGCTGAAGTTATTCCCAAGGGTTGATAACACGGCAACTGCCATGGTTGCGGTTGGCGGTGTGGCGGATGCTGTGAGCTTGTTGCGCATGATGCAGTCCATCTTGGGCAACCGCATCGAGGCGTTCGAAATCATGTCTCAATCACAACTAGAGATTGTGATCGCACATGGCAACGGCCTCGCTTCTCCTATGGACATGGACAGTCTTTGGTATGTGCTGATTGAAATTGCAGATAGCGACCCAGATTGGGATGCCAATGGTCAGCTAGAGGCTGTGCTGGGGCAGGCAATGGAACAAGGCTTGGTCACAGATGCTGTCATCGCCACCGACCAAAGCAAAGCCAATCGGATTTGGGATTTACGCCACCATGTATCTGAGTCCAATAAAAAAGCAGGCTTTACGGTGTCAAACGATACCTCAGTGCCCATCTCAAAACTGCCTGAATTCATTGACAAAGTGGCCGCGCGCGTGGCTGCAGAAATTCCTGCTGCCACGCTATGCCATGTGGGACACATGGGCGACGGCAATATCCATGAAGTGGTCGTGTTGTCGCGGAAGACCTACCTCACACCCGAGGCTTGCGAAGCTGTTGCTGCACGCGTGAACTTGCTCGTGCATGAAGAGAGCGTGGCATTGAATGGCAGCATCAGCGCCGAGCACGGTATTGGAAAGATGCATACCGAGCGGTTAGTACGCTTTAAACCCGCGCTCGACTTACAACTCATGAAGGGGATCAAGTCGGTGTTTGACCCTAAGCATCTCATGAATCCTGGCACTATTTTTATCGGAGCATAAACATGTCAATCCAATTACTACAAGGTATCCCCTCATCCATCATTAGTGACGTCATGGGTGGGCGCTTGGTTGGGACAACGGGTTTGCATCCCATCAATCGCTCGGTGGTCAGCGTGTGCGGCAACGCGGTGACCGTGCGGGTTCGTGCTGGCGACAACTTACTCATTCACAAAGCTTTGGAAATGCTGAAGGCTGGCGATGTGCTCGTCGTTGACGGCGAAGCGGACGTCACGCGCGCACTGGTGGGCGAGATCATGATGACGACAGCGCATGTGCGCGGCGCGATTGGATTTGTGATTGATGGCGCGATTCGAGATGCCGATGCTTTTGAAGCGCTTGGCTTTCCGTGCTGGGCACGCGGCATCAGTCTGCGCGGCCCCTACAAAGAAGGTCCTGGCACCATCAACGTCCCCGTGACGGTGGGCGGCATGTTGGTCAATCCTGGCGACATCATGGTGGGCGATTCAGACGGTGTCGTTGCCGTTCCAGCCAGCCTTGCCGCGGAAGTAGCTGTCAGGGCACACGAGAAGATTCGTGTTGAACAGGAAACCTTAGCCGCTATTCGAGCAGGTACTTACTCGGGCGCGTGGGTGGATGCAATTCTCAAACAAAAAGGACTCGAATATGAAAACCAAACTTATTGCAACATTAGGACTACTCCTAGCCTTTAACGTAGGCTCAGCTACCGCTCAAACTTACCCCAACCAAACCATCCGCTTCGTCGTGCCATGGCCAGCAGGCGGCGCAACCGATCAAGTCGCCCGCGTCCTCGCGCAGCCGCTCTCGCAAGCGCTTGGTGTGGCGGTCGTAGTGGACAACAAAGGTGGTGCAGGCGGCAACATTGGCACGCAAGCCGTGTCCAAAGAAAAACCCGATGGCTACACGCTGCTCTTGGCCACTAGCTCCACCAACGCGGCAGGTCCACACTTGTTTGCCAAGCAAGGTTTTGATCCTGCCAAAGACTTCACGGCGGTGATTAATTTGCTCGCCATCCCCAACGTGATGGTCGTGCCCGCCAAGTCACCATGGACAAATCTTAAAGACGTGATTGCGGATGCCAAAAAATCGCCAGACAAATACACCTACGGCTCGGCAGGCATTGGTAGCTCGCAGCACTTGGCAGGCGCGCAGTTCAAAACCGCTGCGCATCTGGACATCAAGCACGTGCCCTACAAAGGCAGCGGCCCTGCGGCACAAGATTTGATTGCAGGGCACATCGACATGATGATTGATACGGGCTCCTTGGGCACCATCAAAGGCGGCTTGCTCAAACCCTTGGCAGTAGCCAGCAGCAAGCGCCTAGCGGCACTGCCGAACGTGCCCACGTTTGCCGAAGCAGGAACGCCCATGCTGGCGTCGGCTTGGTACGGCGTGATGCTGCCTGCGGGTGCATCGCCTGCAGTCGTTGCCAAGCTCAACAGCGCGTTCAATACGCTGCTCAAAAATCCAGAGATTCGCGGCAAGCTAGAAGGTATTGGCGCAGAGGTTTCAGGCGGTACGTCGGATGAATTTGCGAAGTTTGCGATCTCTGAGATTAAGCGCTATGAAGGGATTGTGAAAAGCTCTGGGGCTCCGAAGGAGTGAGTAACATTTGAAGAATCAAGGGTTAGGCATGTGCCACTGCACGTAACACCTCTGGTGAGCGGTGCGCAATCGCAATCAAGGTTTTGGCTGCCCCGGTTGGTTGCCTACGACCTTGCTCCCATTCTTGGCAAGTACGAACCGACACGCCCAATAGCTTTGCAAACGAGGTCTGGCTCAGACCTGTTTGTTGCCTTGCTTCAATCACGGGCGAATACACAGTCTTTGTTTGCCCTTTTTTCATCTGCCGAACTGAGGTCAGAAGCCCATCGTAAAAATTTTGCGCATCGGCGTCGATGCCTTTCTTGATTTCGCTACTCATGTTCGATCTCCTTTTTCAATTGTTTCAAAATGTTGGCAGGGATATTGTCAAATTTGGCCTTGGCATAGATGGTCAGTAAAACCAGCTCACCAACCGCATTACGTGCAAAATAAATCACTCTAACGCCACTGCTTTTACCAGTGCCAGCGCGAGACCAACGTACTTTGCGGCAGCCACCAGAGCCCTGAATGACATCGCCAGATTCTGGATTGGCAGCAAGATAAGCAGCAAATTCGCCACGCTCGTCTTCACTCCAAAATTGCTGCCACAGTTTGGCAAAGTAATCGGTTTCTACGACAGTTAAAAGCATGGTTGATTATACGTCAGAGACGGACTGTTTTAATCTGCCAATTACCAACACTTACAGACTGGGTTTGCGCGGGGTGGGTAGGCAAAACGGGTTGTGAGTGTGGTGGCTAGCGTTGTGGGGACTTGGAAAGCTAGAGCGGCAAAATTCAAAATTCCACGGACTGGGATTCAGGTGATGCCGAAGACGTTTCCTGCATGCGTGATTTTCAGCCACCTACTCAAGGCTTTATGTACTGCTCGACTTGCTCCCAATTGACCCCTTTCCAGCCTCGGTCGCGAAGCGAGACCTCCAAAGAACTAAATGTTTGATATACAACCTTCCTGCGCTTCTTTGCTCCGTAGTAAAGATTAGCCCATACAAGCGCTCGTCGGGCAGGATCGCTCGAGCTTCGTTGGACTACTTGTTCAAGCTCACCCGAGAAAACTTCAAAAGCATGTGGCCTTTGCTTGTGCGAGGGGTTAAGTGCCACTCGTACAACAGCTTCACGCATTCCATGAATAGGGAGTTGACATCCAATTCCTCTATCTGCCATGTACTGACAATACCTTCTGATGTGCCAAATAGCGCTGTCAAGTTGATGAAGCTCTTTGTCAGTGTTGTATGCACTTATACTGAGATACCTGTTAGCTCCCTGCGCAGCTAAATAGTTGATGAATGTTTCGTCCTCGAGTGGTATTTCAAAAGCAAAAATCGGTATCTTCCGAACCTCCGATATCAACGCGAGAAGATCGTGTCCAAACTCCTTTTTCCTAAAACTGGGGTGGCGCGCACTCCTTCCGTTATAGAGAAGAATTGCTTTCAAATATTTTTCTATAGCTTGATGCGCAGACCACAGAAACTGTTGCCGAAGCTGCATTCTGAAACTCGAACGAGCGGAGATGTAATCGTAGTCAGCCTGCTTGCGAAAGATATCAGTAGCAGCGGCGTTTAAGATAATCTGTAGGTTCATCGGCTTTCCTTTCGAATGACACTGACAACTAGGTCGCACTACTTATGACGAGGCAACCATTAGGTTATTCGGAATCGTGTGAGCCAACGAACTGCAGATCCTCCATAGCTAGCGAATATCAAAGATTGCTCCTGTAAAGCATACCCAGATGCGCTTTACAAAAGCAAAACAATCATATTACCGGTCCAATCTCAATCTATGTAGTAGCTAGTGGCACATTGCATTCCTGAGCGACTCACTTGAGTAGGAGGATAATAATGTTGTGCCGTTCAATTCGATTTTGCTCTATAGATTATTTCACCCGTTATGCCAGAGAAAAAGATTACCTCATCCACAATCGCACGAATAATCCGCGTTTGAATAATCAGTTCTTTAGGATTATCTCGAGTCGGCTCTTGATGTGTAAAGTCGTAATTAACATATGGTGATAACGGGCGCGCCAAAATTAAAGTTTTCAATTTCGGCAACTCTCTTGCAGCTACGCTAGCCTCCATTTTGACTCTACTAACGGGTTGAGGATTTTCAGGAAACTCCTTTTGCCATGGTACAAAGTCCAGCCGTTCTAGACCGAGTGCAATGGTCTTGTATACTGATTTAGTCACTGTCACAGTCGCACCATAGGCATTACTCGCTTGATACTGTCGTTCGTCGATTTTTTGACTTTTCAAGACTTGAACTTTGAGGGGAACTCGCGCTTGTTGTCCAGCAGACCCACTCGCGTCGTAGCTTGGGCTGCCAATTTCATTTAGTGTTCTATCGTTAAAAATTACATATAAGCTAGCTTCGGCACTGTCTGCGTCATAGCTATATCCAAGACCAGAGAAATACTTGCTGGCTCTTCTAGTGTCAAGGATGAATGCTAGTTGATCCGTTAGCTTCAATCCTGGCAAATATGCACCACTCATTGCTTTGGTTCGTCGCTCTTCAAAGTCAGCAGATGACTCGAACTCCCCTTTCCTCAGATTCGAAACTGCTTCTAGGGCTGGAAAGATTACGCTAGGATTGTGACCAAAATACGCAGGATCAATCTTGCCTCTCTCTAGCATTGCCGCGGTAAACGGCGCAAATAAGGAGGGCGGTAGTTCAAACGTTGCTTCAGCGCGCGATGTAGCGATAGGCGTGACTTGTGGTTTGGTACTTTTTATAGGCGGTGAAGTTTGTGCTGCGCTCGTAAGTTGGACTGTAATCACTATGAGTGATACCATAAATCGGTTCACGTAGTAAAAGTTAGTTTTCATGACTATTAATTTACGGAAGAGTTAGCAATTCATTTTATTAGCCTATTGATTATGGCTGACAGCAGCGTCAAACCCAACTCCTGCTTCATCCGCAAGTTATCAATCCGCCTTGACTCACTCAAAAAACTAAGCCGCATGGGCGAGAGTGTCGCCTCTGCTTCCGCCCTCGTAATGCGCGGCGGTCTCGGCAATCCCGCTGCATCTGCCAGCGCGTCGTAGTAGTCGCCTGTTTTGATTCCTGAGTCTTCGGCAATGTTGTAGTTGCGCTGCGGCTTGCCACGCCATAGCGCTGCGATGCACGCTCTTGCTAAGGCGTCGGCATGGATGTGATTGGTGTACACATCGTCCTCGGAGACCAGTACGGGCGTGGCTTGGCGGACTCTGTCTAGGGGATCGCCACCTTCGCGGTCAGCGGCGTAGATGCCTGGGATGCGCAAGCTGCTCACGCGCACATTGGATTGCTTGCCGAAGGTTCGTACTCGCGTTTCAGCATCCACACGGCGCTTGGCTCTATCGGTTTGTGGGTTGACCGCGCGGGTCTCGTCCACCCATTCGCCGTTGCAGTTGCCGTACACGCCAGTGGTGGAGGCATAGACGAGCGCCGTGGGTTTGCTGCGTAACCTAAAGCTGCGAATCAGGTTGGCGGTACGAGTGTCGCTAGAGCCCATATTTGGCGGAGGTGCCAGCTGCAGGGCATATCCAGAAAGGCCTGCAAGCTGATGCAAGCTGGAAGCCCTATCTAGATTGGCTTGCAGAGGGGTGATACGTTTAGCACGCAGTTCTGGCACTCGATCGGGGTCGGATGTGGTTGCCAGTACGCGCACATGCTTGGGCAGCGCCCGCGCCACGCGCAAGCCCACATCGCCGCATCCAATGATGAGAACGCGAGTCTGTTTGAAACGGCGGCTAGGTGCGCCTAAAAATGATGTCTGCACTGGCACAATAGGGGTTTTGCTAATTTCCCAATCATAGTTAAGTCACTCTTATGTCTTTCAAAATCACCGTAGAACCTTCCAACCGCAGTTTTGATGTCAATGAGGGTGAAGCCATCCTCACCGCTGGCATTCGCCAAGGCGTGTCCATGCCCTATGGCTGCAAAGACGGCGCGTGCGGCTCGTGCAAGTGCTTGAAGCTGTCTGGCACGGTCAAACATGGCACACATCAAAGCAAGGCGCTGTCCGATATGGAAGAAGCCAATGGCTACGTGCTGACCTGCTGCGCCGTTCCAGAGTCCGACGTGGTGCTGGAGTCCAAGCAAGTCACCGCTGCGGACGCCTTCCCTGTCAAAAAAATGCCGAGTCGCGTGACGACGATGGAGCGGCTCTCGCATGACGTGATGCGCCTCACGCTGCAACTGCCTGCGGCTGAGCCGTTCCAATATCACGCAGGTCAATACATCGAGTTCATCTTGCGCGATGGTGCTCGCAGGGCTTATTCCATGGGCAACGCGGCGCATACGACCGAGGGCAAGTCGATTGAGCTGCACATCCGCCACATGCAGGGCGGCAAGTTTACCGACCAAGTGTTTAGCACCATGAAGGAAAAAGACATCGTCCGTATTGAAGGGCCTTACGGCGGTTTCTATCTGCGCGAGGACTCTGAGAAACCGATGATTCTTTTGGCTTCGGGCACAGGCTTTGCACCGATCAAAGCACTGATCGAGCACATGGAAAAGATTGGCAGCACGCGCCCTGCCACGCTCTATTGGGGCGGTCGCCGTCCATCCGATATGTATTTGGATGCGTGGGTAAAAGAGAAATTGGCTGCGATGCCCAATCTCAAATACGTGCCCGTGATTTCGGATGCGCTGCCAGAGGACGCATGGACAGGTCGCACAGGATTCGTCCACGCTGCGGCTATTGCGGACGTGCCCGACATGAGCGGCTACCAAGTCTATGCCTGCGGCGCGCCTATCGTAATTGAGTCTGCGCAAAAGCAGTACGTAGAAAAGTGCGGATTGCCACAGGATGAGTTTTATGCGGATTCGTTTACTACCGAGGCGGATAAGGCGAAAACAGCATGAAATCGCTTTTGACGCTGCTGCTTGCGGCGTTGCCACTGGTTGCATTCGCTCAAGCGCAAAAAGCCATTCGTCTCGTCGTTCCCTACGCCGCTGGCGGCCCGATTGATGTGAGCGCAAGGTTGCTCGCAGATAAGGTTAAAGGCGACTTGGGTAGCGTCATCGTCGATAACAAGCCCGGTGCAGGTGGCAACTTGGGCGCAGACCTTGTGGCAAAAGCCACGCCAGACGGTATGACCATTGGCATTGCAGCCGTGGCCACGCACGCAATCAATCCTTGGTTATTTGCCAAGATGCCGTATGACTCAGTGAAGGATTTCACACCGATCACGCAAATTTTGCGTGTTCCCAATGTGCTAGTGATGAATGGCGAGACGGCAAAGCGGCTCAATATCCAGACGCTGGCTGACTTTGTGGCCTATGCCAAAGCCAATCCCGCCAAGCTCAATTACGGCAGCGGTGGCCTTGGCAGTGCAGGACATTTAGCGGGCGAAATGTTCAAAGCGCGCACGGGTATTTTTGCGGTGCACATTCCGTACAGCGGCGGCAATCCAGCGCAATTGGCGCTTTTATCGGGGCAAGTCGACTTCAACTTTGACAACCTTGCGACAGCAGCGCCCAATATCAAAAGCGGGAAATTGAAAGCGCTAGGTGTGACCACGCTGGCAAGGTCACACGCCCTGCCCCTAGTGCCTGCCATTGCCGAGACATTCAAAGGATTTGAGATTGACACTTGGTGGGGGTTGGTTGCGCCAGCGAACTTAACGCCTGCCTTGCAAGCCAAGCTTCATGCGGCTTTCACGACGGCATTACAGAGCGAGGACATTAAAGCTCGCTTCGCCAATTTGTATGCTGAACCCACGCCCACTACGCCCGAAGCGTTTGCTGCACTCATTCAAAGCGAGCTTAAAAAATATGAGCCGATGGTGAAG
>CANBRV010000095.1 GCA_947372005.1 Comamonadaceae bacterium
GTCTGGCGGGCTTTCCCGCCTGCCCGGCCTACTGGCTCAGCACAAGCCCAACATCGTCGTGATTGAACTGGGCGGCAATGACGCTCTGCGCGGCATGGCGATGGTACAGACAGAAAAAAACTTCGTGCAGCTGGTGAGCTTGAGCCAAAAGGCAGGCGCAAAGGTATTACTGCTTGGCATGCAAGTACCGCCGAATATGGGTCCCGCGTATGCACGAGAGTTTGCGGCGGTCTATCAACATGTAGCAAAGTCGAACAAAACCGCACTCGTGCCATTTTTTTTAAAGGGCGTGGCTGACGCACCGAACGCACGCGAGTTGTTTCAGGCTGACGGCATTCACCCAATCGCTGCTGCGCATCCCGCGATGCTTACCAATGTGTGGCCAGAACTAAAGAAATTGTTGAAATGAGCTTAACACCCGTAACGGCCTCAGAGGCTATATCCAGCTTGACTTCGTACAGTGCCGTGATTGATGCGCGCAGTCCGTCCGAGTATGAACTCGATCGCCTGCCACATGCACTCAATTGGCCATCGCTGAATGACGAAGAACGCGTTCGCGTCGGCACCATCTACAAACAGGTCAACGCTTTTGAGGCCCGCAAAATTGGCGGAGCACTTGTCGCACGTAACGTTGCTAACCATATCGAAGCACACTGCCAAGATAAAACCAAAAACTGGAAACCACTGATCTACTGCTGGCGCGGCGGTAAGCGCAGCGGCTCACTGGCGCTGATTCTTGGCCAAATTGGATTTGACGTGCATTTGATTGAAGGCGGCTACAAAGCGTTTCGTGCCGAGATGTTGCTCGATTTAGAGCGGCTTGCACCGCTGTTCGACTACCGCGTGGTCTGCGCGCCCACGGGTTCTGGCAAGACGCGGCTGCTGCATGAACTGAATAAAGCAGGTGCGCAAGTTTTAGATTTGGAAGCATTAGCGAACCACAGAAGCTCGGTTCTAGGACTCGTGCCCGGCGAAGTACAGCCAAGCCAAAAACAATACGACATGCGTATTTGGGGAGCACTCAAGTCTCTTGATCCTGCGCGTCCCGTCTTTGTTGAAAGTGAAAGCAAAAAAGTTGGCAATGTCAGCATTCCAGAATGCTTAATCGCGGCAATGCGTGCTGGGCAGTGCTTGCGGCTTGATCTGCCGCTAGCGGGCCGAGTCGCTCTGCTCTTAGAAGACTACGATTATTTTGTGAAAGATGCTGAATTTTTTTGCAAACGATTGGATGTACTCATTCCGCTACGAGGCCGTGCTATCGTGGAAGGCTGGCAACATCAAGCGCGCAATGGGCAAATGGCGGATGTTGTGGAAGACCTACTGCACAACCACTACGATCCTAGCTATTTAAGTTCGATGGTGCGCAATTTCAAACAATATGGTTTGGCAGCTGCTTACGCACCAACTAGCCATTCGCACGAAGCGTTTGCAAAGCTTGCGCTAGATCTTGTTGCAAATCCATAACGCTTTCTAAACCAATACAAAAACGTACTAATGTACCGCGTGCCACACCTGCTGGCCATTCTGGGCGCATTACTTCTAGGTGATAAGGAACCACAAGGCTTATAGGTCCTGCCCAGCTATAGCCCAATTTAAAAAACTTAAGTGACTCACAAAATCGATCAATTTGTACTTGTGTGAACTTGGGCTTAAAAACAACGCTAAAAATACCAGCTGCTTTGTCGTTACATATTTTTTTCCATGCAGAGTGACCTATAGCGCCAGTCAGCGCTGGATGCAATACTTGAGCGACTACATCTTGCGTTTGTAAATAAGCCGCCAAAGTACGTGCAGCTTGATCTTGTGCCGTGTAACGAAGCGTAAGCGTATGTAGTCCAATAAGCACTGCCTCAACATCGTTTGCACCCACTCCCCACCCAAAATGCATATGGCAACGTCTAATTTTCTGAAAGAGCGCATCATCCTTTGAGATAACCGAGCCCATCAATAAATTAGCGCTACCGCTAGGGTATTTGGTAAGCGCATGAATCGTGATATCCACGCCCTGCCCCGCATCAAATTCGAAAGCGTTAAATGCCAAACCCGCACCCCACGTGTTATCGAGAACAGTCGTCACGCCAGCGGCTCTGCAGACCCGTGCAAGGGCGATCAAGTCAGGGAACTCCATCGTGACGGAACCTGCGGCCTCTAACCAGACCAATTTGGTGCGGCCGGATAATTTGAGCGCCAAATCATCGGGATTTATCGGGTCATAAAGCTGATAAGTGATGCCGTAGCGAGCTAATTCATTTTGCGCCATCGCAAGATTGGGGCCGTAGCAATTGCTAGGAATCAGCACCTCATCGCCAGAGCCAAGTAGAGCTAAATTTACACAGGCAATTGAAGCAAGTCCACTAGGCGTAAGCAAGCAATGCTTCCCACCTTCTAGCGTGGCTAGCTTGGCTTCTAAAGTAAAGGTCGTTGGCGTGCCATGCAAGCCATAGGTATAACCGTCTTTGCTTTTCCAATCACGCTGCCGCATCGCAGCAACGCTCTCAAAAATAACGGTAGAAGCCTTATAGACTGGGGCTTGCGGGGCGTTAAACCCTACGGGAGGAACGTAGGGGTGGTGGATCAATGCCGTATTTAGATCTTCCACTTCTCAATCAATTGTTCGGGCCGCGTGGTATCGTAATTTTCAAATGGCTGATGAATCCAAGGGTTAGTCGGTAGGTGCTCAACCGAATAATCACAATCGAACGCTGATGCACCCTTTGTCCAGAGCACCGCTGTACGCAATTCGGTAATCGGCGTGTAATTATTCTTGAGCAAGTTCACCACTGCTTTGAGCGTATGCCCTGTGTCAGCAAGGTCATCAACAAGCAACACTTTGCCTGCAATTTCGCCTTTTGGTGTCGTGATATAGCGCGCAATGTCTAAGTTACCTTGCAGCGTACCTGCTTCGGCACGGTACGAGCTAGTTGACATGATAGCTAGCGGCTTATCAAAGATGCGAGAGAGCAAATCGCCAGGGCGCATTCCGCCGCGAGCTAAGCACAAGATCGTGTCGAACTGCCAACCTGATTGGTGTATTTTGATCGCCAATTTTTCGATCAAATTTTGGTATTCGTCGTGCGATACGTAGAGGTGTTTGCCGTCTTCAGTGAGCATGGAGTGCTTTCGAGTGGTAAGTTAAGAAAGAATTAAGAGATTTTGTAAGGGTCCGTCATCAAGATCGTGTGATCACGATCAGGACTCGTAGAAATCACATGAATCGGCACGCCCGTCACACTCGCAATGCGTTCAAGGTATTGCTTGGCGTTCGCTGGCAATTTAGCGTATTCAGTCACCCCCACACTGGATTCACTCCAGCCCGGCATAGTTTCATAAATCGGCTCGCAGCGCTCAATATCATCAGCTCCCATGGGTAGCAAATCAATCGTTTCGCCATCTAACTTGTACCCCACACACAGCTTGAGCTCAGTCAATCCATCCAGCACATCTAACTTAGTAATGCACAGTCCCGTAATGCCATTGACTTGCGCCGAGCGCTTAAGCAGTGCTGCATCGAACCACCCACAGCGGCGATAGCGTCCCGTCACGACACCGCGCTCTGCGCCAACCGTACTCATATGGTAGCCGGGTGTGCCTTCTTTCTCCCAATCCAATTCGGTTGGGAAAGGACCACCACCTACGCGAGTGCAATACGCCTTGGTAATGCCAAGCATGTAATGCAAGAGATTAGGTCCAACGCCAGATCCTGCTGCCGCATTGCCTGCCACGCAGTTGCTGGAAGTTACAAACGGATAGGTGCCGTGATCAATGTCAAGCAAAGTGCCTTGCGCACCTTCAAACAAAAGATTCTCGCCAGCAAGATGCGCCGCATTCAACTCACGCGAAACATCCGCCATCAAAGGCTTGATCTCTTCGGCTTGCTTCATCGCTGCGTCATAGATCGGCTGGAACTCTAGCGCGGGCGCATTCAAATACGTTGTCAAAATGTGGTTATGCAAATCAAGTAATTCGCGCAACTTAGCGGCAAAGCGCTCTGGATGCTTCAAGTCTTGCACGCGTAACGCACGGCGCGCAATTTTGTCTTCGTAAGCAGGACCAATACCTTTGCCTGTAGTGCCAATTTTTTCAGCGCCACCGTTGCCACGTTTCGCCTCTCGAGCCACATCCAGCGCAGCATGGAAAGGCAAAATCAGCGGACAAGCTTCACTAACGCGAAGACGCGAACGGACTTCAACACCCGCAGCTTCTAAACCAGCAATTTCTTTAAGTAAATGTGTTGCGTCTAGCACCACGCCGTTGCCAATATAGCACTTGATACCTGGTCGCATGATGCCGCTTGGGATCAAATTGAGCGCAGTTTTCACTCCGTTAATCACCAGCGTATGTCCCGCGTTATGACCGCCTTGAAATCGAACCACACCTTGCGCAGATTCAGTCAGCCAATCGACCAATTTACCTTTGCCTTCATCGCCCCACTGCGTACCGACCACAACCACATTACGGCCCACTTTTTTTGCAATCACACTCATGTCAAACTTTCAAAAATTAAAGAGTCTTCACGACCCATTGATCACCCACTTGCACCAACTCTCGATCACAAGCAAATTCGTCTGTCTCACTCTCATGCCCCGGCAACACGCAGATCACTGTCTCGCCCATGCGTCGCAAGCTTGATGCAGCATGGCGCAGCGCAGAATCAGCCGACCAAGGCATACGAATCGAAGCTTTTGGCGCAGACACTTTTACGGCATCCACCAACGCCTTGATATCAAGACTAAAGCCAACAGCAGGACGCTTGCGGCCAAAAACAGCACCGACTTCGTCATAACGACCGCCACGCGCTAAGGCATCTTTAGCAAATTCGCTGTAGATGGCAAAACGCACGCCAGTGTAGTAACCGTAGCCACCTAAATCAGCTAAATCTAATCGAATCGACTTCGGATCAAAGCCACTCACGATCAATTGCTTAGCAATCCAATCAAGCCCATCAAGAGCTGTTTTTACAGCTGGTAGCGCAGGCAATATTTGGCGAGCCTTATCCAGCACAGCCAAATCTCCGTAGAGGCCTAGTAGCGCCAAGAGCGCTGCAAGAAGATCGGCGCCTAAGGGTAATTCTTTAAGCGTTGAAGCATTCTTGGCCGCTAATGCTTGATACACCGTAGCCTGCAAAGCAGCGTCTAGCGAATGCGCAGACATCAAAGCAGCCGCAATACGCACATCCGACAGGTCAATTAAAGCACCTTTAACGCCGCCTATTGCAAGGCTAGCCAAAGCTAAATCGATCACTTCAAGGTCTGCCTCTAACCCTGCATGACCATAGATTTCTGCGCCAAACTGAAGCGGCTCGCGCGAGGCATGCGCCGTAGCTGGACGAGTATGCAATACGGGGCCACAGTAGCAAAGTCGTGTAAGACCGGGGCGATTGAGCAAATGGGCGTCGATACGCGCCACCTGCGGCGTAGTATCTGCACGCACACCGAGGCTACGGCCAGAATGTTGATCCACCAATTTAAAAGTCTGTAGATCAAGCGTTCCACCCGTGCTAGAGCCTGCGCCAATTAATAGCGAATCCAGATGCTCCACCAGCGGAGGCATCACCAGTTCAAATCCGTAGCGATTTGCGGCGTCTAAAAGCGCGCGGCGCGTCTCCTCGATTTGACGTGCCTGCGTTGGCAGCACATCAGCAATATGGTCGGGCAGTAACCAGCGATTTGTCATTCAGTTCTCTTTATTTTTTACCAGAGCTTCTCATGGCCTTGAAGAAATCGCTGGATGGATCCATGACCATAACGTCGCTCTTTTTTGCAAAAGTAGTTTTATACGCCTCTAAGCTGCGGTAGAAATTGGCAAACTGTGGGTCGCGTCCGAACGCATCCGAAAAAATAGCAGCAGCTTTGGCATCGCCCTGCCCTTTGGCAATTTGAGCTTCTTTGTACGCAGTAGCCAAAACAATTTCACGTTTTTTATCCGCATCAGCACGAATACGCTCACCATCTGCGGCACCGGTCGATCGCAATCGATTAGCTTCTTGTTTGCGCTCAGAGACCATACGGCTATAAACCGAATCAGCTACCGATGCAGGGAAGTCCACACGCTTAATACGCACGTCAACAATCGAGATGCCGAAAATTTTGGCGTCATCTAACAAACGCTCCTTCACACCTTGAACAATTTTTTCACGATCCGTTGAGAGCACATCTTTCACGGTGCGCTTAGTAATCTCTTCGTTCAAAGCAGCTTGAACCAACGGGCCCAAACGTCCTTCAGCCGTGCGTAAATCCGCACCGTTATTGTTACGAATAAATTGCTTAGCATCTTTGACGCGCCACTTAATCAACCAATCAACCACGAGATTTTTCTTCTCTGCTGTTTGAATCGCACGCGTCTCGGGGCTATCAAGCGTGAGAATACGGTTATCAATGTAAGTCACCGATTGCAACGGCGGCGGCAGCTTGAAGTTAAGACCAGGCTCAGTGATAACTTCTTTAATTTCAGCCAATGTATAGACTACGGCAAATTGCCGTTGATCCACGACAAACAGGCACGATAAACCGATAGCAAGAAGTAACAAAGCAGATGAAATTGCAAAACCAATTTTGTTCATGATGGCGTCCTATGGTTTTGGAAATTAACGTGTGTCGCGATCACGACCACGCGCATTGGGCACAGCATTGGGTGTCGATGAGTTACTCGGCGCAGGTGTCGTAGCAGATGGCAAAACTATCTCACTACTAGCAGTGGCTTGGAACAATTTATCAAGCGGTAAATAAAGTAGCTGCGATCCTTGCTTGGAATCCACCATCACTTTAGTCACATTGCTATAAATCTGCTGCATCGTATCGGTGTAGAGGCGATCACGCATGACCTGCGGTGCGCGTTGGTACTCGGGGAGGATTGCTTTAAACCGCGAAGCATCACCCTCAGCTTGTGAAACAACTTTGGCTTTGTAACCTTCTGCTTCCTCACGCAGCCTTGCAGCTGCGCCCTCGGCACGCGGAATCACATCATTAGCATAAGCTTGACCTTCATTCTTGGCTCGGTCGCCGTCTTGTCCGGCTTTCAGAGCGTCATCAAATGCAGCTTGCACTTGCTCAGGCGGCTGCACGTTTTGTATGTTGACGCTAGAAATCAAGATCCCAGTTTTGTATGCATCCATTTGTGACTGGACCGATTTCACAATATCGCCAGCAATTGCTTCACGCTTTTCGTTTAGCACAGTATTCATTGTGCCTTTCCCAACAACCTCGCGTACAGCAGACTCTGCCGCAAGAATAACTGCCTCATCTGGATCGCGGTTATTGAAAATGTAATCAGATGAGCTTTTTAGCCTGTACTGCACCACAAAGCGCACATCGACGATATTCTCATCTTGAGTCAACATAGATGAATCACGCAAACTAGGAATCGCAGCACCAGAGCCTTGTGAGGCTGTCGATTGCACCACTTTATTACGGCCCACCTCGACTGAGCGCAACTGGCTGACTTGCACCACTTCGTGCGCCTCAAATGGATAAGGCAAACGCCAGTTAACACCCGCGCCTGTAATGCCACCTGTCTCAGCACCTTTAAATTTACCAAAACGCATCACCACGGCTTGCTGACCTTCTTGCACAACATAAAAACCTGTGAGCAGCCAAATGAGCGAAATAACAGCGAATACGATGCCGAAGCTTTTACCCGCGGCCTTTGCATTCATAACTGGAGGCTGATTACTGCCATCGTTTGGCGGCGGCGTGTTACCAAACTGATGCGTTTGTTGTGTGTCGTTTTTTTTGCCACCAAATAACCGGGAAATTTTGTTGTTAACGTCGCGCCATATCTCGTCTAAATCAGGCGGTTGGTTAAACATGCGCTGCAGCGCTGGTGGCAAGAATGATAATTTCATACTGTTGATTTTACCCAGCCTAGCAACATCTCTCGAAGCTCTGGGATACCTTTGTTAGTTAACGCACTCACATAGATCCGCGGCACTGTTTTGCCGTTTAACTCAAATTGCCCTATCAATCCATTAGGCTTTTCTTCGTCAGCAATTGCATCCAACTTATTAAAAATTAATATTTGTGGAATCTCAGCCGCACCAATTTCGGCCAACACTTGCTGTACCTGTTCAATTTGCTCAAGGTGGCTAGAAGAAGCGGCATCAATGACATGCAGCAACAAGTTTGCCTCTGCGGCCTCTTGCAGCGTGGCCTCAAACGCTTCAACCAATCCATGAGGGAGATCGCGAAT
>CANBRV010000096.1 GCA_947372005.1 Comamonadaceae bacterium
GTTCCCAGTAAGTCAATCGCTACGGCGCGTGCGGCCGCATTACCGTCTTTTGTTGCCATGTTTTCGCCCAGCTTGCCCATCCAAACTTTGCCATCATGTTTTGCAATGTGTCCGCTTAAAAAGACAAGGTTGCCTGTTTGTGCAAAAGGAACATAAGCGGCGGCAGGTACGCCCACAGGGGGGAGGGTGATACCCAGTTTGGTGAGTTGTTCGTACGGTGTGGTCATGATGATTCCTATGGTTTGCTTTTAGTTTGCTTGTAAAGTGCAGCGATGTTAATTGTATTTTTTCTAGGGCTTATCGCAGGCACGGTAGTGCAGTTGCAGCAAACCGATCTCTGGCAAGCCGCATCTTATCTGGCTTGCACGGCACTTGCTCTTGCAGGGCTTGCTGTGTATCGCTTGCGGGCAAGCTGGCTGGTTCGCGCCGCCGTCTTTGCTTTGGCTTTGCTGCTTGCCTTTGGCATCACGGGTTGGCGAGCGACTAGTTATTCGCAAACTGCTATCAATCCTGCGCTTGAGGGCGCAGACATCGAAGTCGTTGGCATCGTGGGCGCTATGCCGCAGCGTTTAGAAACAGGTCTGCGTTTCCGCTTTGAAGTTGAAGCCGCGCATATTTCTGATAAATCTTTTAACGACAAGCCTGTGACATTGCCGCCGCGCGTGCTCTTGTCGTGGTACAGGCGCGATTTCAACGATGACGGCTCGTCTTTCAATTTAGAAGACGCAAACGTGCAACCCAAAGCAGGCGAGCGTTGGCAGTTCACGGTGCGCCTCAAAGCCCCACATGGGAATAGCAATCCGCATGGCTTTGATTACGAGCTGTGGATGTGGGAGCAGGGCGCAGGCGCATCAGGTTATGTGCGCGAAAACAAAAAACAGACGCCGCCCAAGCAACTCGGCCAAGTCAATTGGAATGCCGCCTACAGCATGGAGCGTGCTAGGCAAGCCATACGGGATAAAGTTTTTCAGCGATTGGGCGATAGAGACGAGCGATCTGCTGCAGGTGTGATTGCCGCCTTGGTGGCAGGCGATCAAGCCGCGATTGAACGCGCTGACTGGGATATTTTTAGAGCGACTGGCGTGGCGCATTTGATGAGCATTTCTGGTCTGCACATCACCATGTTTGCGTGGCTTGCCGCTTTGTTGATTGGTCGCGCTTGGCGGCGCTCGGTGCGTATCACGCCTCGATTGTGTTTGGTCTTGCCTGCTGCCCATGCAGGATTGATAGGCGGGTTGGTGTTGGCAACGCTCTATGCGTGGTTTTCGGGCTGGGGTGTGCCTGCGCAGCGTACGATTTGGATGCTCGCGACGTTTTCACTGCTACGGTTTGCAGGCCTACGCTGGCCTTGGTACGCCACCTGGCTATTGGCAGCGGTAGTGGTGCTAGGTATTGATCCGTGGGCGATGCTGCAAGCTGGGTTTTGGCTTAGTTTTGTTGCAGTCGCGGTATTATTTGCTTCTGATGGCGGCGAGCACAAGAGTAAAACGTGGGCCATGCTTCGCGAGCAATGGATCATCACGATTGCGCTTGCTCCTTTGACATTGCTTTTGTTCCAGCAAGTTTCGCTGGTTGGCCTCTTGGCGAATGCTGTTGCCATACCCGTGGTCACGCTGATTGTGACGCCGCTGGCTATGCTAGGTGTGATGTTTGCGCCGCTGTGGGATGTGGCGGCGCTATGTGTGAGCTATCTCGCGGTGCTGCTCAAGTGGCTAGCGGGTCTGCCGTATGCGGTGTACACCGCGCCTGCACCGCCGCTTTATGTGAGTGCGCTCGCTGTGCTGGGTGGCGTGTTACTTGTACTGCCGTTGCCTACCATCAACCGCTGGAAAGCCATAGCAGGCAAGGCTTTGTTCGCAGCGATGTTGCTTGCGCCTATGCTTTTTTGGCAGCCGACTCGTCCTGCCAACGGACAGTTTGATTTGCTCGCCATCGATATAGGGCAGGGCAATGCGGTACTTATCCGTACCGCAACGCACAGCTTATTGTTCGACGCAGGTCCACGGTTTTCAAGGGAGAGCGATGCGGGGCATCGCACCATCGTTCCGCTGCTGCGAGCGCTGGGTGAACGGCTAGATGTGCTCATGCTGAGCCACAAAGACAGCGATCACACGGGAGGGGCAAGGGCGGTGTTGGCGATGCAGCCGCACGCAGTGGTGATGACAAGTGTGACCCAGTCCGCAGACCTTATCGCGCTTGACCTCCCCGAGGGCAGCCAGACCTGCTACGCCGGGCAAACTTGGACGTGGGATGGCGTGCATTTTGATGTGCTGCATCCACAACGAGCAGACTTGGATGCCGGCAAAAATCTCAAGCCCAATGCTATATCTTGCGTGCTAAAAATCACAAATGCAGATACCGCTAAGCCGCAATCGGCGCTGCTTGCTGCCGATATTGAAATGCCGCAAGAGCAAGCACTACTGAAAAACTCACTAGCCTCAACCGTATTACTCGTGCCGCATCACGGCAGTAAAACATCGTCAAGTGAGCCGTTTTTAGAGGCTGTCAATCCGAAGATCGCCATCGTGCAAGCAGGCTATCGCAATCGTTTTGCGCATCCGCGTCCCGAAGTGATGGCGCGTTACGTAGAGCGCAAGATTCAAACGGTGCAATCTAGCAGTTGCGGCGCAGCAAAATGGGCGAGTGATTTGCCAGAGACTGTGACCTGCCAGCGACAGATAGCGCCGCATTATTGGCAGCATCAGATACACTGACTTTTTGTTCTTGTTGAAAGGATTCGTCATGACATCAACACGTCGTTCATTATTAAAAACCACGGCTGGCCTTGGAGCCACAGCAGGCGCTGCCTTATTGGGAGCCTGTGCCACAGCTCAATCAGGATATGGCTCAGTGGGCAGCCCTTTATTTAGCTTGCCTGCAGTCACAGTACCAATCGTAGGAAGTAACAGCACCTTCCCTGTGCGTCGAATCTATTGCATTGGTCGTAATTACCGAGCGCACTCAATTGAAATGGGCTCGAACCCTGACCGCGAACCGCCATTCTTCTTTCAAAAGCCAACGGATGCGATTCAATACGTGGCGCCGAATACTGTTGCAGATCACAAATATCCAACATTAACTAAAAACTATCACTATGAGGTCGAGCTGGTCGCGGCGCTCAATAAAGGTAGTGGTGGCAAAAAGATAGAAATCGATCAAGCACTTGACTTGGTTTATGGCTACGCACTGGGTTTAGATATGACGCGGCGCGATTTGCAGCGCGCACTCGGTGACGAAAAGAAACCATGGGAAATTGGCAAGAGTTTCGATCAATCCGCACCGATCGGGCCGATACATCCCGTCTCCAGCATTCGACATATTGGTAAAGCAGGCATATGGCTCAAAGTGAATGGCAATACCAAGCAAAATGCAAATCTATCGCAAATGATTTGGAGCGTGGCCGAGCAAATCAGCAAGCTCTCCGAGGCGTTTGAACTCTTTCCAGGAGACATCATTTACTCGGGCACACCAGAGAACGTGGGGCCTGTGGTTCGCGGCGATGTGATTGATTGTCATATTGATGGCTTGCCCAATTTGAGTGTGAAGATTGTTTGACCGTTAAGATTGGGGGATGCACAGCCTCCAACATTTATTCGATAACAACCGCGCATGGGCAAAGGCGGTTGAAGAAAAGCATCCTGGTTTTTTTGATGAACTCCAGCATCAGCAAACGCCCAAATATTTATGGATTGGCTGCTCGGACTCGCGCGTGCCAGCCAATGAAATTACGGGATTAGCTCCCGGCGAAGTATTTGTTCATCGCAACGTCGCCAATGTGGTGGTGCATTCAGATTTAAATGCACTGTCGGTGATTCAATATGCGGTTGATCATCTCAAAGTCGAGCACATCATGGTTGTAGGCCACTATGGTTGTGGCGGTGTCTTAGCCGCTTTGCGTGGCACCCGCATTGGGTTGGCTGACAACTGGCTGCGTCACGTCCATGATGTCAAGCTGCGGCATCGTCAGCGTTTGACGCATCTTTGCACAGCCGATCAAGAAAACACATTGTGTGAAATGAATGTGATTGAGCAAGTGGGTAATGTGGCACTATCTAATGTGTTGCAAGACGCATGGGCGCGTGGCCAAAACGTATCTGTGCATGGCTGGGTTTATGGTCTAGGCGATGGCCTCGTTAAAGATTTGGATGTGACCATGAGCAAGCCTGAGGAAGTAGTTGGCGTATTTGGTAACGCCATTAAGCGTTACCCAAGAGCCGACTCTACAAATTAAGCGCTAAGACGCTTCGTCATGAGCGCCTTAGCCGCTCTTGAGTTGGTGGGACGACCAAGTTGCTCGCTAATGAACTGCCCCGCGTCAATCAGTGCATTCAAATCAATGCCCGTTTCAATCCCCATGCCGTGCAGCATGTAGACCACGTCTTCAGTCGCCACATTACCTGTTGCGCCTTTGGCGTAGGGGCAGCCACCCAGACCCGCAATCGAGGCATCAAACGTTGCTACGCCTAGCTCTAGCGCTGCCAACGTATTCGCCAGTGCCTGACCATAGGTGTCGTGGAAGTGCCCTGACACATCTGTTAACTCAAACGATTTCAGCACCTGCTCAAACACGGCTTGAACCTTGCGCGGTGTGCCCACGCCAATCGTGTCGGGCACTCCCATGTGCTGCACGCCCATGTCACGCTGCGCCTTGGCGATACGTCCCACGACAGCAGGATCGACTTCTCCCTCATACGGACAACCCAGCGCACACGATACCGTGCCGCGCACATAAAGTCCCGCTGCACGCGCACCTGCGACCACAGGCGCGATGCGCTCCAGACTTTCGGCAATTGAACAGTTCGTATTTTTTTGGCTAAACGATTCAGTTGCAGCAAAGAACACCACAATCTCTTGCGGGCGAAGCTGCACGGGCATATCTAATAAGGCTTCCAAGCCTTTCATATTAGGCACGAGGGCGGCATAGCGCACACCTGCTTTGCGCTCAATACCCGCCAAAACGAGCACGTTGTCCTTCATCTGCGGCACCCATTTAGGCGAGACAAAACTGGTTGTCTCAATTTCCGTTAGTCCCGCGTTTTGTAGGCGATGGATGAGCTCAATCTTGACCTCAGTGGGGACGACTTGTTTTTCGTTTTGCAGACCGTCACGTGGACCGACATCGACGAGTTTTACTTTGCTGGGAATCATGATTGCTCCTTCAACGTCAATAGTGCCGCGCCTTCAGCCACTTGCTCGCCCGCCGCGTAGAGCAGCTCGCCCACCACGCCATCTGCGGGCGCCGTAATTGCGTGCTCCATCTTCATGGCCTCCATTACAGCGACACGTTGACCTTTGGCGACTTTATCGCCCGCCTTCACATCGAATGACACGACTTTGCCAGGCATTGGCGCATTCAATCCACCGCCCGAATGTGCATCTTGCGCAGCCACTAACGACAAGCGATTGATGTGGCGGATGACCGCTGCTCCCGTGTTTGTAAAGACGTGCATCTCGTCCGCTGCCGCGTCTTTTTGCACATAGACGGCCTGCAAGCCGCTGTGTGCTTGAGTTGCAAGAGTGACAAGCTGCGAGACCTTATAGGATTTGCTTTCCAGCTTATCGCTGATTTCAAAATCAAACCGTCGTGTGCTCTCGCCATACGCACGCCAAGCATCACGTTTAGAAAGCGGATCGTCGCCTTCTAATGCTTTTTCTTGCTGCACGATTCGGGTAACTGCAGCGTCTATAGCAACTTCATTCGAAATGGGATGTTGATTAAAGAGCACATCCCGTTCACGCTCAATCAAAGCCGTATCCAAATCGGCCTTGGCAAACGATTGGCTTGTCACGACATGCCGCAAAAACTGTACATTGTTTTGTAATCCAACGATGTGTGTTTGACCAAGAGCCACATCCAGCAAGGCACGCGCATGTTCGCGCGTGTCGCCATGCACAATAAGTTTAGCAATCATGGAATCATAAAACGGTGAGATCGTATCGCCTTCTCTGACGCCAGAGTCCACACGCACAGCGCCATCTGACGTTGCGCGTTCAAACGCTAAATGCGAGCCATGCCGATACACACGCAGCGTCCCTGTCGCTGGCAAAAAGTTGTTGTCTGGCGACTCCGCGCAAATCCGCGCTTCAATCGCGTGACCTTTGATTTGTAATTGGTCTTGTTTGAGTGGCAGCGGTTCGCCCGAGGCGACGCGCAGTTGCCACTCCACCAAATCAAGTCCTGTGATGGCTTCGGTTACGGGGTGTTCCACTTGCAAGCGCGTGTTCATCTCCATGAAGAAGAATTTCATGCCCGCGTCAGATTGCTCGACGATGAACTCCACTGTGCCTGCACCCACGTAATTCACGGCCTTGGCAGCCGCAACCGCAGCCGCACCCATCGCTTCGCGCATCGCCTGCGTCAGCCCTGGCGCTGGCGCTTCTTCCAGCACTTTTTGGTGCCGCCGTTGCACCGAGCAATCGCGCTCAAACAGGTAAACGCAATTGCCTTGTGTGTCGCCAAACACTTGAATTTCGATATGACGCGGACGCGGCACATACTTTTCAATCAGCACCGAATCGTTGCCAAAGCTATTAATCGCCTCGCGTTTGCACGATGCAAGACTAGCTGCAAAATCCGCTGCCTTATCCACAATCCGCATCCCTTTGCCGCCGCCGCCTGCGCTGGCTTTAATCAGCACGGGGTAGCCAATGCCATCTGCTTCACGTTGCAGCAGCGCCGCATCTTGATTCGTGCCGTGATAGCCAGGAACTAACGGTACGCCCGCCGCGCTCATCAATCGCTTGGACTCGGCTTTCAAGCCCATCGCCAAAATCGCGCTGGCTGGCGGGCCAATAAACACAAGACCTGCAGAGGTGCAAGTCGTGGCGAATGCGTCGTTCTCGGATAAAAATCCATAGCCAGGATGGATAGCTTCAGCGCCTGTTTGCATGGCAGCAGCTAGGATGCGCTCCCACTGCAAATAGCTGTCTTTGGGTGCGCTGCCACCAATGTGTACAGCCTCGTCGCAAGCGGCAACATGCTTGGCACTCGCGTCGGCATCCGAGTACACCGCCACCGTTTTGATACCCATGCGGCGGGCGGTTGCGGCGACTCGGCAAGCGATTTCGCCGCGATTGGCGATTAGGATTTTTTTAAACATATTTTTAATGGTGTTGTATCCAACTAGGCAAGCGCTTTTGCAAAAACGCTTGCACGCCTTCACGCCCCTGCGTCGTCGTGCGTGCTACAGCGATTTCTTTGACGGTGTGTGCAATCAGTTCATGCGTGATGGGCTTTTCCACCACAGAATCAATTAGTTTTTTTGTTATCCGTACTGCGTCTGGGCTGGCGAGGCATAGCGCACTACAAATCTTATCCAGTGCGGCGTCTAAACCATCAGGCGTTGCAACTTCGGAAACCAACCCCATTTGCTTGGCAGCACTTGCAGAGAATCGCTCGGCTGTTAACCAATAACGCTGCGCGGCACGCACACCCATTGCGCGAATCAGATAAGGACTAATGGTTGCAGGGATGAGTCCAATCTTGACTTCACTAATGCAAAACTGTGCAGCGTCAACAGCAACGGCAATGTCACAAGCAGCGACAAGTCCTGTACCGCCTGCATACACATCACCTTGAACTCTTGCAACGGTTGGCTTAGGGCATACAGCAATTGTGTGTAGCATCTGGGCTAGCTTGCCAGCATCTGCCAAATTTTCGTCGTAGGAATAATCTGCCATGCGGCGCATCCAGTTCAGATCGGCTCCTGCGCAAAAGGCGGAGCCTTCAGCCGCAAGCACAATGCACCGCACATCGGGTCTAGAGCCCATATCCTTAAAGGCTTGTGTGAGCTCCGCAATAACGTCATCATTAAACGCATTGCGCACATCGGGGCGATTGAGCGTAATGCGCCCAACGTGATGGACAACAGAAGTGATGAGGTTGGTCATTTGAAATGCTCCTTAAAAAAAGCAATCAATTTGGCTTGTGATGCCGCTTTGGCCAATGGATCACCGCCTGTATGTACGGTTCTATTTTCACGAGGCAACTTTAAATGGATAGCTCGGACAGGCCCATCACTATCAAAGCCGTGACTCGCCTGAGCGTAGGTGTCTTGCCGCACTTTGTTTGACCATTGAGCCGCTAAAGTTTGGCAAGGAATAGGGTTCGTCCA
>CANBRV010000097.1 GCA_947372005.1 Comamonadaceae bacterium
TTGGAAAACTTGCCCGAGGTCTGGGTACTTGAGCTATCGAGCTTTCAGTTAGACGGCGTGGACGACTTTGAGCCCACAGCAGCCACCGTACTCAACGTGACGCAAGATCATCTGGACTGGCATGGATCGATGGAAGCCTACATATCAGCCAAAGAAAACGTCTACGGAAAAAATAAACGAGAGACGCAAATTCACGTCACAAGCGGTCTGCCGATGCGTGTGAATGAATACGGCATGGAATCCGTCTCTGGCATGAATTGGTTGGTGCGAACTGTTCCCGAATCCGATGAGCCAGCGCCGCGTATTAAAAAAGGCATGACGGCACCGCCTACGCCATTTGTCATTCAGCGATTGATGCCGGCCGATGCACTACGGATTCGCGGCCTACACAACAGCACCAACGCCCTCGCCTCGCTAGCATTAGCCGCACGGGCTGGCTGCCCGCTAGCGCCCATGCTATATGGCCTGCGCGAGTACCGTGGCGAGCCGCATCGCATGGAATCGGTGACCGTTCACAACGAAGTGGAATACATCGACGACAGCAAAGGTACAAATGTCGGCGCGACTGTTGCTGCACTTACCAGTTTGGGTGCAGGCAAAAATGGCAAAAAAATGATTGTGATTTTGGGCGGCGATGGCAAGGGACAAGACTTCTCGCCGCTGGCAGCGCCCGTGGCAAAGTATGTGCGCAGTGCCGTCCTTATTGGTAAAGATGCCGCGCAAATAGAAATCGCCCTCAAGGGCATACAGGATGTGGTTTTGCACCATGCCAGTGATTTGCCAGAGGCTGTGGTGCAGTGCGCCAAGATGGCCCAAAGTGGTGACGTCGTGCTGCTCTCTCCTGCCTGCGCTTCGCTTGATATGTTTAAAGATTACAAACACCGCGCCGAGGTGTTTGTGGAAAGCGTGCAAGCACTATGAGTCGCGCTATGCCAAACACCACGATCCAAACCGAAGGCTTGGATACCACCGTGCTGTGGCTCATGGGTACGCTGCTTTTGTGGGGGCTCGTGATGGTGTACTCCACCACCATTGGCATGCCAGACAACCCCAAATTTGCCAAGTACACACAACTGCATTTTTTAAGCCGCCACGTGCTATCGCTAGGGATTGCTCTCATTGCTGCAGCCATGGCGTACCGTGTACCAATGGCTGTGTGGGAGCGTATGGCGCCAGGTATTTTTATCGCAGCATTAGTCTTACTCTTTTTGGTACTCATTCCGCACGTGGGCAAAGGTGTTAACGGCGCTCGCCGCTGGATTGGCCTTGGTTTTATGAACTTTCAGCCGTCCGAATTTGCTAAATTTGCCGTGCTGCTCTACGCCTCTAACTACATGGTGCGCAAAATGGCTTTGCGCGAAAATTTCATAAAAGCCGTCTGGCCAATGGCCGTAGCCGTAGGCCTCACAGGTGTATTGTTGCTAGCCGAGCCTGATATGGGCGCCTTTATGGTGATTGCAGTCATCGCCATGGGTATTTTGTTTTTAGGCGGCGTCAATGCTCGCATGTTCTTTTTAATTGCCTTTATTTTGGTGATTGCCTTTGCCTGCATGGTCGGCTTTTCACCTTGGCGACGCGAGCGCATCTTTGCCTACCTCGACCCATGGACTGAAGTCCACGCGTTAGGCAAAGGCTATCAGCTATCGCATTCACTGATTGCACTAGGGCGTGGCGAAATTTTTGGCGTTGGACTTGGCGGCAGCGTTGAAAAAATGCATTGGCTACCCGAAGCACACACTGACTTCATGTTGGCAGTTATTGGTGAGGAGTTTGGTCTGATTGGCGTCCTTACAGTGCTTGCACTCTTTTTTTGGATGGTCAAAAAGATGGTTTTTATTGGTCGCCAAGCGATCAGCATGGACCGCGTATTTGCAGGTCTTGTGGCACAAGGCGTCGCTATTTGGATGGGCTTTCAAATGTTCATCAATGTGGGAGTGAACCTCGGTGCACTACCCACTAAGGGCCTCACGCTGCCACTCATGAGTTACGGTGGTTCCGCCATATTGCTGAATTTAATTTCAATTGCCATCGTTCTGCGCGTGGATAAAGAAAACCACCAAATGAAAAACGGGAGGTCGATATGACAACCCAACAAAAAACAGCCCTCATGATGGCGGGCGGCACAGGCGGCCACATCTTCCCAGGACTTGCCGTGTCGCAAGCGTTGATAGATAAAGGTTGGCGCGTCGTTTGGCTTGGGGGATCCGGCGCAGCCAATGCGCCCAGTATGGAGTCCGCCCTTATCCCTGCGCAACTCAATCGCGGCTATAACATCCCATTTGAAGCGATCGAATTTGGCGGTTTGCGCGGCAAAGGTTTGATCGCCAAGCTGCTCTTACCCATCAAACTGGCACGGGCACTATGGCAAAGCCGTGAGATATTGAAACGTGTGCAACCCCACGTGGTGATTGGCATGGGCGGCTACATCAGCTTCCCAGCAGGCATTGTGGCGCGGTCGCTCAAGATTCCACTCGTGCTACACGAGCAAAACTCGGTCGCGGGCCTCGCCAACAAAGTGCTGGCACGCCTAGCAACCCGTGTGCTGACGGCCTTTCCCCATGTGCTCACTCGCGAATCAAGCACGGCAACATTTATTGGCAACCCTTTGCGCGAAGCCTTTACCCGTATGTCCTCACCAGAAGATCGCTTTGCCAATCGCTCAGGTTTGCTAGCGCTTTTAGTGGTGGGCGGTAGCCTAGGCGCGCGTGGATTGAACGATCTAGTACCCAAGGCGTTGGCACTCATTCCACTCGCACAGCGTCCGCACGTGATCCACCAAAGCGGACTGGCGCAGCTAGACGAACTGCAAGCAAACTATCTCAGAGCCAACGTGGCAGCTAGTTGCACTGCGTTTATCGAAGACACCGCCGCCGCCTACGCCAATGCCGATATCGTGATTGCAAGAAGCGGCGCATCGACCGTCACCGAGATCGCCGCTGTGGGCGCTGCTGCTTTGTTTGTGCCCTTCCCGTTTGCGACGGACGACCACCAAACCACCAATGCGAAATATTTGGTGGATACCCCAAATGGCGATAAAGGCGCTTGGATCGAACAACAAGCGGATTTGAATCCACAAATGTTGGCGGATTTTTTGCAAACCTTAAGCCGCGAAGAGTTGCTTGCCAAAGCCAAAACTGCACAAACCATGGCACGCACAGACGCCACAGCCGCCATCGTGCAAGTGTGCGAGGAACTCACCACATGAAACACGCGATCAAACACATTCATTTCATTGGCATTGGTGGCACAGGCATGTGCGGCATTGCCGAAGTACTGCTGAATCTTGGCTACGTGATTAGCGGCAGCGATGCCGGACAAAACGCCGCAACAGCCCGCCTAGCAAGCCTTGGTGCCACGGTAGCGCATGGCCATGCGGCGGGAAATATCATCGGCGCAGATTGCATCGTCACGTCCACAGCCGTACAAGCGGATAACGTGGAAGTCGTCGCCGCACGCGCCAAACACATCCCCATCGTACCGCGTGCCGTCATGCTGGCCGAACTGATGCGCATGAAGCAAGGTGTGGCAGTGGCAGGCACGCATGGCAAGACCACCACCACATCGCTGATCGCCAGTATCTTGGCGGAAGCAGGGCTAGACCCCACTTACGTGATTGGCGGAAGACTGAACAGCGCAGGCACGAACGCCAAGCTGGGTAGCGGCGACTACATCGTGGTGGAGGCCGATGAATCGGACGCGTCTTTTCTGAAACTCTTACCAACGCTGGCGGTAGTCACCAACATCGACGCCGATCATATGGAAACCTACGGGCATGATCTACAAAAACTACATGCCGCTTTTGTCGACTTCCTGCACAAGATGCCGTTTTATGGCGCAGCCGTGCTTTGCTCGGACGATGCAGGCGTGCAAGCCATACTGGACAAGGTACAGCGGCCCATTACCTCTTACGGCTTGAACGAAGGTGCACAAATACGGGCTGTAAATGTACGCGCTGATAACGGACAAATGCACTTTGTGTGCGAGCGCAAAAATGGCATCCAACTTCCCGACTTACCCATCACGCTCAATACGCCTGGCGAGCACAACGTGCGTAACGCACTGGCCGCGATCGCCGTCGCAACTGAACTCAATGTGGCGGATAGCGCCATTCAATCTGCACTTGCCAAATTTGCGGGCGTGGGCCGGCGTTTCCAGCGCTATGGCGATTTCAAAACATCGGATGGTGGGCTTGCCACTTTGATTGACGACTACGGTCATCATCCCGTCGAGATGGAAGCCACGCTGGCTGCGGCTCGTGGCGCATTTTCAGGGCGAAGATTGGTGCTGGCATTTCAGCCGCATCGCTACACCCGCACGCGTGATTGCTTTGAAGACTTTGTGCGTGTGATGGCACGCGTTGACGCTGTTCTTTTAGCCGAGGTGTACGCCGCTGGTGAAGCCCCCATCGCAGCAGCAGATGGTCGCGCATTGATGCATGCACTTCGCGTTGCGTCAAGTCACATACAAGCCGTCTTTATTCCTCAAATTGGCGAGATGGCAAGCGCGATTGTGAACTTCGCCAAGGACGGTGACGTGGTTTTGTGCATGGGCGCAGGATCGGTGGGCGGTGTGTGTGCACAAGTTTTAAAGTTAGTGGAGACGCAGAAATGAGCGCGTTGTTAAATAAAGTAGCTGTTCTATTTGGTGGCGCATCCGCCGAGCGAGAAATTTCGCTCATGTCAGGTGCAGCGGTTTTGAAAGCGCTGCAAACACAAGGAGTGAACGCCCACGCGTTTGACCCAAGCACCCAGGATATGGGCGACTTGAAGCACCAAGGATTTACGGCCGCACACATTGCCCTGCATGGTCGTTTTGGTGAGGACGGCACGGTGCAAGGTGCGCTAGAGCTGCTCGGCATTCCCTATACAGGCTCTGGCGTGATGGCGAGCAGCATCGCGATTGACAAGCGTATGACGAAACGCATTTGGGAGTCGCATGGTTTGCCTACGCCACCTTGGCGCTTGGCAAAAAGCGCTTTAGAGACTGCCGCGGCGTTTGAATTTTTTAAAACAAGCGGACACAACATGATTGTGAAACCCGCACTGGAAGGCTCTAGTCTTGGACTAACCCGCGTGATGACTAGCGAACAGTGTGCAACCGCTTTTACCGCTGCCTCCAAGCTTGATGGGCAAGCACTGTGCGAAGCTTGGATTGAAGGCGACGAAGTGACTTGCGCGGTGCTGGAAATGGACGGCCCAAACGTGAGAACTGTCCGCGCCTTGCCGCTGATTCGCATCGCTGCACCCGATGGTGACTACGACTTTCAAAATAAATACTACACCGATGACGTGAAATACCACATCCCTAGTGGCCTGCCCACGCCCCTCGAAGAACACATTCAAAGCCTTGTGCTACGGGCTTTCGCAGCTATCGATTGCCGTGGCTGGGCGCGCGCTGACGTCATGATTGATGCCAAAACGAAGAAGCCGTATTTGCTGGAGATCAACACCAGCCCTGGCATGACCAGTCACTCCCTCGTACCGATGGCGGCTAAAGCTATTGGTTTGTCGTTCGAGCAACTGTGCCTGCATATCTTGCAAAGCGCCCGCTTGGATCATAAGAAGGAAGTCCACGCATGATCCACATCCGCGAGCCCTATATCCCCAGTAGCGCAGCACCTGAGTTGCCGCGTGAGGTGGTGTGGCTACGCCGCGGCACTGTAGTCTTGTTGGGCTTATTGCTGGCGACTCTGTTACTGGTGGCTTTGCGCGCATTAATGTTGGCGCCTTGGTTCTCCATTGCGCGTATGACCGTTAGCGGCCAAACCGCGTATGACACGCAATTTCATAACGCCCTTACCCTGCGTGCCAATGTACTGCCTGCGCTCACCGGCAATTATTTCAACGTCGATTTGCGTACAGCGCAGCAGCGTTTTGAAGCCCTGCCATGGATTCGCTCAGCTGTGGTGCAGCGTGCTTTCCCGAACGCTTTGGCCGTGACATTAACGGCCCATGTGCCTGTGGCACGCTGGGGAGCGGAAGCCAACGACGCAGACATTGAGCGCTTAATCAACGCACAGGGTGAAATCTTTGAAGCCTCGGGCGGACAAATGGATACCGACGACTTGCCCAAATTAGCAGGCCCCGATACAGCCGCAGCTGAAGTACTCGCGCTCTATCAAAGCCTGCAAGCCAGTTTGCAAACAGGCATACCTAATCAAACGATCACTGAGCTAGGCCAAAGCCCACAAGGGCTATGGCGTGCAAAGCTCTCTGGTGGAGCGTTGCTTGAACTTGGCACAGGCAGCAAACAAGACGTCATGCAGCGTGTCGATCGCTGGTTAAAAACGATGCCTGAAGTGACACAAAAGTACAACGCACATGCATTGCAAAGCCTCGATTTACGTTATGAGGGCGGCTTTGCCATGCGCCTAGCAGGCGTCACCACCAGACAAGGAAAGTAAGGAAACAACTATGGCAAAAGAATACAAAGATTTAGTGATTGGCCTCGATATCGGCACCAGCAAAGTAATGGTGGCGGTGGCCGAAATCACTGCCTCTGGCGAACTCGTCCTAGCAGGCATTGGTTTTGCGCCCACGCAGGGCATGAAACGCGGCGTGGTGGTCAACATAGACGCTACCGTGCAAAGCATTAGTCAAGCGCTACGCGAAGCAGAATTTATGGCGGACTGCAAAATCTCGCGTGTCTACACGGGCATTACCGGCAGCCATATTCGCGGCGTGAACTCCAAGGGCATGGTCGCTGTGAAAGACAAAGAAGTGACGCCACTTGACGTGGCTCGCGTCATGGAAACAGCTCGCGCCATCAACATTCCTAGCGATCAGCGTTTACTGTTAGTTGAGGCACAGGAATTCATCATTGATGGTCAAGATGTGCGCGAACCGATTGGCATGAGCGGTATCAGACTTGAAGCCAACATTCACATCGTGACGGGGGCACAAAGCGCCGCAGAGAACATCATTAAATGTGTGCGCCGCTGTGGCTTAGAAGTCGAGCACTTGATGCTCAACCCGATTGCTTCCAGTCTTGCCACGCTATCAGACGACGAACGCGAACTGGGCGTTGCCATGGTGGACATTGGTGCGGGTACCACCGACGTAACCATCTACACAGGCGGTGCACTGCGCCATACTGCCGTTATCCCGATTGCTGGCGAACTAATAACCAGCGACATCGCCATGGCGCTGCGCACGCCAACCAAAGACGCAGAAGAAATCAAGCTAGAGAGCGGATATGCCAAACAGTTATTGGCAGATCCAAATGCGCAGGTAGAAGTCCCTGGACTTGGTGACCGTGGCCCGCGCATGCTGTCACGCCAAGCACTCGCTGGTGTGATTGAGCCGCGTGTCGAAGAGATTTACACCTTGGTTCAGCAAGCGATTCGTGACTCAGGCTATGCCGAAGTGCTGTCTTCAGGCATTGTGCTCACAGGTGGTTCTTGCGTTATGCCGGGCATGGTGGAGCTGGGCGAAGACATCTTTTTAAAGCCTGTGCGCCGTGCCACACCGCGCTACAACAACTTACTCTCAGACATTGTTTCGCAAGAACGCGCGGCAACCGTGATGGGCTTGCTGGAAGAGGCAAGACTTGCCAGAGCGCGTGGGCATAAGGCTTCGCAGCAAACAGGGGCTGTCAAAAACGTGTACAGCCGCTTCAAAGATTTCTTTGTTAGCAACTTTTAATTTTCATTTTTTTACCTTTTTTCTTTTGCAATTTTCTTTTAACTTTAAGGAGCTCACCATGACAACCATGAACATCGAAATGATTGACGATAACTTCAATCTCGGCACACAAATTAAAGTCATTGGTGTTGGCGGTGGCGGTGGCAACGCTGTGCAGCACATGATTGAGCGTGAAGTACAGGGCGTCGAATTTATCTGCGCCAATACGGATGCGCAGGCACTAGGCCGTAGTGCAGCGCATAAGGTGATTCAATTAGGTATGAGTGGCCTTGGCGCTGGTAGCAAACCAGAAAAAGGACGCGAAGCCGCGATGATGGCTGAAGAAGACATCCGCACTGCGATTGAAGGCGCTCACATGCTTTTTATTACCGCAGGTATGGGTGGCGGCACGGGAACAGGCGCAGCGCCAGTAGTAGCTCGCATCGCCCGCGA
>CANBRV010000098.1 GCA_947372005.1 Comamonadaceae bacterium
GGTGCGGCAGACATTGGCAAAGCGCTGGGTTGGATTGATAAAAATATCGCTGCGCGTGGCGGTGATCCCAAACAAGTGTTTCTGATGGGACACTCCGCAGGCGCGGCGCATGTGGCGTCTTATGTTGCAGATGAGCGGCTACATCCAGCTGCAAGCCCAGCTCTTCAAGGTGCGTTGATGTTATCTGGCTTGTTTAGCATCACTCCACATTTGATTGCGGCCGAGCCACCAGTCAAAGCTTACTTTGGTGACGATATCGGCAAGTTTGCTGAGCGCTCGGCAATTATGGGCTTGCTAAAAACTCGCGTACCGCTGTGGGTGGCGTATGCAGAGCTAGACCCGCCTGCGTTCGAACTACAAGCTGAAATCCTCAATCAAGCGCTATGCACCGTGGGTAGATGCCCCACGTTTGCTCGCTTTGCAGGGCATAGCCACATGTCGGAGATTTACTCTATTAATTCAGACGATCCCACCATCGGCAATGCGATGTGGAATTTTGTAAAAAATCGCTGATTTGCTATTCGTGCCCGTATTTAGTTTCAAATTGCACGCCAATTTTTTGTAACAGAGGGGTTGGTAATAGACCACCAGCACAAACAATCACCGCATCATTAGGGTGTTCGTGAGTGATGCCGTCTATCTCGATTTCCACATACTTTGCATGTATGGCACTTACTTTGGAATTAAGCATGACCTGCAGTTTGCCAGTAGCTTCTTGTTGCTCAAGAAGCATGCGATTTTTTTGTTTAACGCGGGAAAATGCGGCACTGCGGTACGACAAGATAACCTTGGTATCTGGTTGTTCTGCTAGGCTAATCGCAGCCTCTAACGCGCTATCTCCTCCACCCACCACTAAAACAGAAAGCCCTTGATATTGGGTCGGATCGATTAGCCGATAAGTGACTTTGGGCGTTTCTTCTCCAGGAACTTCTAGCTTGCGAGGCGTGCCTCGTCGTCCCATCGTCAAAAGGACAGAGCGGGTGGTGTAACTTCCTTTATTTGTGCGGACGACAAACTCTCCGTTTGCAGGCTCAATGCTCTCCATGCGTTCACGAAATGAGATGTTGAGGCCTGTTTTTTTAACAACATCCAACCAAAAATTTAGCAAAGTTTCTTTTTGTACTTCGGTGAATTTGACAGTGCCGATGAGGTCCAGCTCAAAAGGAGCTGTCATTGCAATTTTTTGCCGTGGATAGTGGTAAACCGATCCCCCAAGAGAGTCTTCTTGTTCGATGAGTTTGTAGCGCAATTTATGATGAATGGATGAGAGTCCAGAGGAGAGGCCTGCAGGCCCGCAGCCAACAATAACGACATCGAAATCTAAGTCAGTACTCTTGCCAATTCGCTTTCGTATCGCGTTAATCGCCTGCCGACCTTGTTCAGCTGCTTTGCGGATGAGCCCCATCCCACCGAGTTCTCCAGCAATGAAAATGCCAGGGATATTGGACTCAAACTGCGGCGACACATTTGGAATATCAACGCCACGTTTTTCTGTGCCAAAGACTAATTTAATAGCATCTACTGGACATGCTGCTAGGCAGGCGCCGTGGCCAATACAGGCAGAGGCATTTTTTAACACAGCTTTGCCATTAATAATGCCTAGCGCATCCTCTGGGCATGCTGCTGCACAAGCGCCTGAGCCAAAACAACGTGTTGAATTAATGACCGGATGCAACGAGGCGGGCTCATTGAGCCCAGCTTGCGTTGCCTCTGTTAGTTCGGCTAGATTGGTGCTGTGAATCCTACGTTGACGCCTTGCGTAGAGCAATATGATGAAGAGAATGACGGCTAAGTAAATGTAGATGTAATTCATATCCAAAAAAAGATCAAGGCGCTTCTTCTTGTGACGTCAGGTAAATAGTGCGTAGCACTCACTAGGGTTTGACAAGATCTTTAATCTCAAGCTGAATACCTGCTGTTCCCACGGCGATGGCCGCTGTTTGGCCTGAAAGATCGCCTGGCTGAGGTGTTGCATTACCGCTCTTACTAACTCTTGCCCCCACAATGACTTTGCCAGCCCCAGAGATCTTTGCTGCGGGCGACATTGCTGTGCTGTCATCCAATGCGAACTTGAAAGGTAAGTCTTTGACTTGCTTTTGAATAATAGCAAGAGGCATTCTGGAGCCTTCGGCCGCTCTTGCAAAGATAAAGACAGTGTCATCAGGCTTAACTTGTTTTTGCATGTTTGCTGAAATAGACACTGTGCCTGAGACAGTGCCTGTGGCTCCAAGAGTACCGCTTGCGCTAGGCTCCGATTTTTTTGCTAATGCGGGCAAGCCAGCTAACTCGCGTGCCTCGGCAAGACTAGGCTCGACTTGCTTGACTAGGTCGTTATCAGCAGGACCAAATTCAGTCACTTTCCCCCAGTATTTCACGGCAGTAGGGTAGTCCTTACGTGCGAATGCATTTGTACCTGCCAAAGATAAAGCCTTCAGATTTTTCGGATCAATTTTTAGTGCGCGATCTACCCATTTCATAGGTTCGCCACTTAGGTTTTTATCGTTTTTAACAGCCAACGAGTCAGCATAATCTGCTAAAAGCGTCGCATCATTTTTTCTTAGGGCGATCGCTTTTTCATAGGCTTTGAGTGCTTCTGGGTGCCGGCCTAGTACGCTATAAGAGCGAGCCAGCATGGCCCATCCTTCCGCATCATTAGGTTGCTCTTTCAGTCGGTTTGCCAATCGATCGGTCATTGCCGCGATTTGATCGAAGTTCGTCGCGTGTGGCGATCCAGCCGAAGGATTGGCATTTGAATTGGCTTCGCCAGCTCCAGCTCCAACTCCAAGCCCCATTTGCGATGGTGCGCCTGTCCACCAGTACCCAGCAGCAGCAATAACGGCAATACCAACACAAATACTGCCAAGCAGGCGATAGGAAGGTTTTTTGGGATTTAAGGGTGGAATTGCTGTTTCCGCATCGGGTGTTGATGAGGTATTGGTCGCACCATGGGTAATGCCATCGTCCTGTATGACCACGTTGAGCAGGCGTCGCTCCAAAGCAGCCTTGCTTTCTTCGTAATGCGCAAGAGGAAGAGCCCCGCTTTCATGCAGATCTTTAAGCTGAGAGAGTTGGCGTTTGAGTGTGGAGATGGTGTCAGTCATAGTAGGGTGATGTAAGTTTTTAATTAAGATGAACGTGTTGATGAATGGCTGTCTTCTGTGAAATCTGTCTCTTCAGGATCGAAGTTTTCTGCGGGCATACGGCTACGGCGATGCAGCACAAAAATAAGCACTCCAAAACCTGTCAGCAACAAAACGAGCGGCCCAATCCAAAGCACAAAAGTACTATTTTTGAGTGGCGGACGATACAAAATAAAGTCGCCGTAGCGAGCCGTCATGTAGTCAAGAATTTGCGCATTACTCTGGCCATTCTTAAGCATGCCTCTCACTTGCTCTCGTAAGTCAATCGCCAACCCAGCATGTGAGTCGGCAATGGTTTGGTTTTGGCACACTAAGCAGCGTAGTTCAGACGTAATGCTGAGCATCCGAGCTTCTAATGCAGGATCTTCCGATGCTGGACGCGCCTCTTCAGCATGAGCAAAAATGGTGAGTAATACCAGACATAAAGTAAAAGCTAATTTAAACATTGAGTTGCCTCACTAGTGGCTCTATACGATTCCGAATGACCTCTGGTGTCAGTGGCCCAATATGTTTAAAGCGAACGACGCCTTGCTTGTCCATGATGAATGTTTCAGGGACGCCGTATACACCCCAGTCAATCCCAACGCGACCATCTTGATCAAAAAGAGAACTGTCGTATGGATTCCCAAAATTAGACAACCATTTCAAGCCTGCGATACGCTCATCTTTATAGTTGAGACCATAGATGGGTAGCAGTTTTCGCCTTGAAAACTCAAGCAGTAAAGGGTGCTCTTGCCTACAAGCTACGCACCAAGACGCCCAGACGTTGAGCATCCACACCTTCCCGAGCAAGTCCTCTTTGCGAATAGTCTTATTGGCATCCTCAAGCCGTGTGAGTGAAAAAGTGGGTGAGGCTTTGTTAATGAGTGGCGAAGGCACTTCTTTTGGGTCAAGTTTTAGCCCAGCAGCCAAAAAAAAGACTAAACCAATAAACAAGCCTAACGGCAGTAAAAACCGTACATACCTCATCGTTCTTCTCCTTTTTCACGCGGAGTTGTCGGTGCCGATTGCTTGCGGCGATAACGACGATCGGTGACAGCAAGCAAGCCGCCTAGAGCCATTAATAAACAGCCACCCCAAATCCAGTCAATAAAAGGCTTGACGTAAATTCGGACAATCCACGCGCCAGAGTTAACCGGTTCACCCAAAGATACGTATAGATCTCTTGCAACTCCAACATCTATTGCGGCCTCTGTCATGGGGTTTTGCTGAATACGATAGATTCGCTTTTCTGGATGCATATTGGTAAGGTTGCGTCCGTTGTGCGTAACGGCAATCTGCCCTTGAATGGCATCGTAGTTAGGTCCTTTTAATTCTCGAGTTCCCAAAAATTTAAAGGTATAACCTTGCACAGTGGTGGTATCACCTATGTTCATTTGAACATCACGTTCAACTTCGTAGGACTTGACCATCGTGACGCCGAAACAGAAAACAGCAACACCAATATGAGCAAGCATCATTCCTGCAAGAGCTAATGGAATTTGTTTTAAACGGCTTAGCACTTTGCGCCATGACTCCTGACGTGGATGAATGTGTTCCCATAGATCTGTTGCGACAGAGGAAACGATCCAAAAAACCATCATCAATCCAAATGTTGTGGCGAGATGTATTTCGCCAGCGATCCAGCCAGTGGCTATCGCGGCAACAAAAGCGATACCCAGAGCCCAGCGTAGCCGACGTGCTAGGTCGGGTAGCTCTGCCCCGCGCCAGCGTGTGAGTGGCCCCACGCCCATAAGAAAGAGTGCTGGCGCCATCAGAGGCATGAACACAGTATCAAAATAAGGGGGACCTACTGAAATTTTCCCCATACCCAAGGCGTCTAGTAGCAGTGGATAGAGCGTGCCAAGTAAGACGGCTGCCGCTGCAACTACAAACACCACGTTATTGATTAAAAGCATGGTCTCTTTTGAAAGCAAGGCAAACCTTGCGCCCAATCCAACGGTTGGCGCTCTCCAAGCGTAAAGCATCAAAGAGGAGCCAATCACAATCGTAAGAAAGGCAAGAATGAATAAGCCTCTTTTAGGATCAGTAGCAAATGCATGGACTGACGATAGAACGCCAGAGCGCACTAAGAACGTGCCCAGTAATGACAAAGAGAATGCAGTGATGGCTAGTAAGACAGTCCAAGACTTAAAACTTTCTCTTTTTTCTGTAACCGCCAGTGAGTGGATCAATGCAGTCCCTACAAGCCAAGGCATAAATGATGCGTTTTCAACAGGATCCCAAAACCACCATCCGCCCCAGCCTAATTCGTAATAGGCCCATGAGCTGCCAAGCGCGATGCCGATTGTTAAGAACATCCATGCGACTGTTGTCCAAGGACGTGTCCAGCGAGCCCAAGTGGCATCTAAGTTTCCGCCAATAAGCGCAGCAATAGCAAAAGCAAAAGCAACAGAGAATCCAACATAGCCCATATAAAGCAGTGGCGGATGAAAAACCATGCCAGGGTCTTGCAGCAGCGGGTTTAAATCTCGGCCATCTAGAGGGGCAGGGAATAGCCTATCAAATGGGTTAGAAGTGAGCAGCATGAATAAAAGGAATCCCACACTCACCAGACCCATGACTGACAAAATGCGAGCCAATACAGGTAGCGGTAAATGACGGCTGAACCTAGCAACCGCAACCATCCATGAGCAGAGCATCAGTACCCAAAGGAGCAGTGATCCTTCGTGCCCACCCCAAACACCGGCAATGCGGTACTGCAAAGGTAGTGCTGTGTTGGAGTTAGATGCCACATAGAGAACAGAAAAGTCATGTTTGATGAACGAAATGACTAAACAAATAAACGCTGAAACAACCAATACAAACAAAATATTAGTTAAAGGGCGTGCTAGTAGCATCCAATCAGTACGGTCTTTAATGGCACCCAGCATAGGTGCAACGCCTAGGACGATAGAAATCCCTAAGGCGAGCCAAAGTAAGAAATGTCCAATTTCAGGAATCATTATTTTTTCCCCATCAGCACAGACGCTGCTGTTTTTGCGTTCGTTTTCGATGCGTTTTTGAGTGCTTCTGCTGCTTCTGGGGGCATGTAGTTTTCATCGTGCTTAGCTAACACTTCCTTGGCCTCAAAAATGCCATTGCGAAGCTGTCCTTGTGCAACAACGCCTTTGCCTTCTTTAAAAAGATCGGGAAGAATTCCTGCGTACTGCACGGCAACGGTCTTCACTGTGTCAGTGACAACAAAGTTAACATTTAACCCTGCGCGTTTGACACTACCAACTTCAACGAGTCCACCTAGGCGAAATGTACGGCCAGTTGGGGCTTCGTGGGCAGCAATTTGCGATGGCGAGTAGAAGAAAACTAAATTACTTTGGAATGCGCTTAATACTAAATATAAGGCGACTCCAATGACCGCGACTGCAGCTGTTGCAATGGTAAGGCGCCGATAACGTGGTTTCATTGAGGCCATCCTGTGGGGTTTGAGATTTCTTGTTGAGCATTGCGTTGGCGGCGCCAAGCGGCATAAGGCTCTATCGCCAACCAGAGTAAGACCATGCCGTATGAGCCCCATACGTAGAGCCCATAGCCCCCCATGGATATGAACCCTTCTAAGTTATTCCAATTCATTGTTTTTTCCTTTTATTTTGTTGCGACAAAAATTGAACCCAGCCCATGTTTTTCTCTCTTTCCAAGATGATGGCACGCGTACGCATAAAAACTACGGCAAAGGCATAAGCCCAAAATGCAATGGTCATGAGCAACATGGCGGTAAGCATCGTGCTAGCCATCTTGGGCGCGGCGGTCATGCTGATCGTGGCGCCTTGATGCAGCGTACTCCACCAGCGTACAGAGAAATAAATGATGGGGACGTTAACAACGCCTATTAGGGCCAATAAAGCGCCAGCTTTGTCGCCGCGACGAACATCGTCGATAGATTCGACAAGCGCCATATAGCCAAGATAAAGAAATAGCAAGATGAGCTCAGATGTCAATCTAGCATCCCAGACCCACCAAGTTCCCCATGTGGGCTTGCCCCAAAAAGCGCCTGTCCATAAAGCGAGGAATGTGAAGATGGCACCAGTTGGGGCGATGGCGCGTGCCACCATATAGGCAAGTCGCGCGTTAAAAGCCCAGCCTATGGCTGCCCACATGGCCATAACCAGATATAGAACCATAGACATCCACGCTGCGGGCACATGCACAAAGATGATCCGATAAGCCTCGCCTTGCGTGGCATCGGTTGGCGCAATAAAAAATCCTACATATAAAGCCGTCAGCCCAACCGCAATGCTGAGGCAATAAAGCCAAGGGATGAGATAGCCTGATAGTTTGTAAAACGTAGAGGGCGCTGCAAAGGTAAAAAGTTTGATTGAAGTAGACATGGTTGAAAAATAAAAGCAACAAATATTTAATTTAGGCTTCGGCAATTCGTAGAGCAGAGGCTGTCGCAAGTGGAGCCCCCAAGCTGGTGAGTAAAAGAAAGGCGCCAATTAGAGATAGATGGGCGCGAGGTGATAAGCCCGCATCTGCGGCCGACACTGCGCCAGCGCCAAAAATGAGGACGGGAATACATAGCGGCAAAATTAATAACAAAATTAAAACTCCGCCATTGCGTACACCTAGGGTGAGCGCGGCTCCCAAACCACCTAACAGGCTGAGAATGGGCGTTCCCAGCAATAGTCCTAGAGTTAGCGTTGCAACAGCCTGCAAGTGCATGTCAAACAAAATGCCTAAAACTGGGGATATCAAAATAAGTGGAAGGCCTGTAATGAGCCAGTGAGTTAAAGCTTTGCTTGCAGCAATCAAAAATAATGAGTGGGTTGATAACATGAGCTGCTCTAATGAGCCGTCTGCATGGTCGCTGGCATAAAGCGTATTGAGCGATAGCATGGCGGACAATAAAGCGCAAACCCACATAATGCCCGGTGCAATTTGGCGCAGCGTATTTGTTTCAGGTCCAATACCCAAAGGGAAAAGGCT
>CANBRV010000099.1 GCA_947372005.1 Comamonadaceae bacterium
CAAGCCCTCCAGAACAGTACGGTCAACAGGCTTATCTAAATAAGCACGGGCTGAAAAGCGACTCAGGATAGCTGCGTCTACGCTGCCTGGATCAGAAATATGGGTTTTTACTTGAGAAGTTGTCATAACGAGTGAGTCTATCAGCCCCTTTTTGTCGTTTTTTGCACAAATTTGCAATTATTTTGCTGCGCCGCAACATTTTTTTCTAAAAACACTTGAAAAGTCACGGGTTTACCCTATAATTCATTTCATGCTGCACTGCAACATAAACAGGGCAACAGGCAAGAAAGTCATTCCGACCCCTTGCAAATTTTGAAGTTTTATCTTTTTAAGGAAATACCATGTTTACATTAGACCAAGTGACTGCTGCACAAAAAAACAACGTTGAGAGCCTGATCGGCCTGTCAGCTCAAGCCTTTTCTGGCGTGGAAAAGCTCATCGAACTGAACATTGCAACTGCTAAAGCTGCTTTCAACGATGCTGCTAGCCAAGCTCAAGCTGCTTTGAACGTGAAAGACGCTCAAGAGTTCATCGCTTTGCAATCTGCACAACTCCAGCCTTTGGCTGAAAAAGTGTCTGCATACGGCCGTAAAGCTTATGAAATCGCTGCTACCAGCGGTGCAGAAATCAAATCAACAGTTGAAAGCAAGCTGAAAGAAGCTCAAGCTGCTGCTCAATCTGTTGTTGCTACTGCAACGACTAGCAAAAAGAAGTAATTTTTGAAGCGCCTATAAGGTGCTTTGAGACGGTTGTCTCCTCGGATCCACTCTAAACCTTTGGTTTATTGGATCCCTTAATGGCCTAACCCTTACCGGTTAGGCCTTTTTTTATGCCGATTATTTTGTTTATCTAGAGTCAATCACCCGCTTAGCCTTACCCACTTCCACGCGAGCCAGACTATTTGGTGCGAGCACTTCGATGTGTGCGCTTGAACCGATAAAGGTTTTGATAGCACTTTGCAATTCGCGAGCAATCACATCGTCTATCGCCTCCACTAGAGCATCACGGCGCTCCACTTGAATTTTCATTTCATCCAAGTGCCCCGTGCGGCTGACATGAATCAGATACTGCGGCGAAAGCGCTGGCATCTTCAAAATCAGCTCTTCAATTTGCGTAGGAAACACGTTCACACCGCGAATGATGAGCATGTCATCACTGCGCCCCGTGATCTTGTCCATACGGCGCATCGAACGTGCCGTGGGCGGCAACAGACGAGTTAGATCCCGCGTGCGGTAGCGAATAATCGGCAGCGCCTCTTTAGTCAGCGACGTAAAGACCAACTCGCCCTGCTCGGTTCCCTTGGCAGGGTCATACGGCAGCACCGCGCCAGTCACAGGATCGATGATTTCGGGATAGAAATGATCTTCCCAGACCACCAAGCCATCTTGGGTTTCCACGCATTCACTTGCCACGCCAGGCCCCATGACTTCGGACAGGCCGTAGATATCAACTGCTTTCATGTTAGCCCTGACTTCAATCTCGCGGCGCATCTCGTTTGTCCAAGGCTCTGCGCCAAAAATGCCGATACGCAGTGATGATTGCTTGGGATCGATACCTTGTCGTTCCATGGCCTCAATCAGCGTCAGCATGTAGGACGGCGTGACCATGATGATGTCGGGTTTGAAATCGGTAATGAGCTGAATTTGCTTCTCGGTTTGACCACCGCCCATGGGCACGACCGTGCAGCCGAGCCGCTCCGCACCATAGTGCGCCCCCAGCCCACCCGTAAAGAGCCCGTAGCCGTAAGCCACATGCACCGTGTCGCCGCGCTTGCCACCCGCAGCGCGAATCGAGCGAGCCACCAAGTCAGCCCATGTGTCGATATCCTTTTGCGTGTACGCCACCACAGTCGGTTTGCCCGTGGTGCCGCTCGACGCATGAATACGCACGATATCGCTTTTAGGCACGGCAAATAATCCAAACGGATAGTTGTCACGTAAATCCGTTTTGCTCATGGTCGGGAACTTGGCGAGATCCTCAAGCCTCTTCAAATCACTAGGATGCACGCCAGCGCTATCAAAGGTCTTTTTGTAATGCGCCACGTTGTTGTAGGCGTGTGCCAGTGACCATTGCAAGCGCTTAAGTTGCAAGGCTTGTAACTCATCAAATGATGCTTTTTCGATTTTTTCTAATGCCATTTTTCTTAAGTCTCCTCATCAAAATTAATCGTGACTTTGTCTGTGATGCAATAACTTTGGCAAGTCAGCACAAAGCCCCGCCGCACCTCGTAATCTTCCAGAGCATAGTTCACATCCATCTCCACTTCGCCATCCGTAACTTTGGCGCGGCAAGTCGAACAGACGCCGCCTTTGCACGAAAAACGCATATCCAGTCCTGCCTGCAAGCCCGCATCCAGCAAGGCCTGTGAGCCTTTTACTGCATTGAAATGTCTTGTCGTACCATCCATCACCACGGTGACTTCGCATTGATTGGATTCACCTGCAAGGGCAGGTTTCACCTTGCGAGGAGTCGTTGGCTTAGCTGCCGCAAAAAATTCCGTTTTGATGCGCGAGTGATCCATGCCCTTAGCCTCTAGCGCCGCCTTCGCGTCCAGCATCATCGACTCAGGCCCACAAATAAAAGCGGCATCAAAGTTGGATACATCTAGCCATTTGTCAAACAACAAGTCGCATTTGTCACGGTCAATGCGGCCATGGAAGATGTCCATATCCTGCGGCTCGCGGCTCATGATGTAGATGAGGTTGAGGCGCGTCGGATAGCGATCTTTGAGCAGGGCAAGTTCTTCTTTAAACATCACAGATGGCGTGGCGCGGTTGCCGTAGATCAGTGTAAAACTGCTATTCGGCTGACTCACCAGTTGCGTCTTGATGATGGACAGAATCGGGGTAATGCCGCTGCCTGCCGCAATACCCAAGGAATGAAGTCCTTCTAATTGCCCAAATTTTCCCTCGGGCGGCATCACATCAATCGCATCGCCTACTTTGAGATGAGCGTGCACAAAGCTGGACATAGCACCATCAGCAACATGCTTGATGCCTACGCGAAGTGCACCACCCAAATCCGAGGACTGGCTGCAAATCGAATAAGCACGGCGAACGTCAGCACCGTCGATCGTGGCACGCAGCGTCACATACTGCCCTTGCTTAAATTGAAATGCGGTTTGCAAAGCAGGTGGAATCGCAAAAGTCAAAACGACTGAATCACGCGTTTCGCGCTCTACATGACTCACGGTTAAAGAATGGAATGAACTCATGGATGGATTTAAATTTAGTGCCGAGATTTAATGCGGTTTGAAATAGTCAAAAGGTTCGCGGCAAGCTAGGCAACGATACTGTGCCTTGCACGGCGTGGAGCCATACTGGCTTAGGGTTTCGGTCGATAGCGAAGCGCAGCGTGGGCACGCAATATCCATCTGACGACGACCGCCGATAGCTGACAAGCCAATGCGCTGCTCGCTGTTTGATGTCACATGAGGCGGTGCAATCCCATACTCACGTAATTTCGCTTTCGTCTCGTCATTCATCCAATCCGTTGTCCATGCGGGCGCAAGCTGTGTCTTGATAACGGTACTCGTGCAGCCCATACTGGATAAGGCTTGGCGGACATCTTCCGCAATCACTTCAGTGGCAGGACAGCCCGAGTACGTGGGTGTGAGCGTCACGGTACAAACGCCAGCATCGCTTATCTCAACACCTCGCACGATGCCTAAATCCACAATCGAAATCACGGGGATTTCTGGATCTGGCACGCTGGCGAGCCTTGCCCAGATTGCCTCGCAGGACAGCAGGGCTGGCGAGGCAATCACAGCATGGTCTGCGGGCAAGGCATCTATCACCATTTTGCGTCTGGGTAAGTCCGCTGCAGATATTGCATTTCTGCCAGTAAGTAGCCCAAGTGCTCGGTGGACGAGCCTCCCTCAGATTTCGCTTTGTGCATCCAAGCGTTGGCATCAGGTGTGGTGAGCGTTGCCTCCTCAAAAATGTCACCCACAAACTTCAACCATGCTGGACGCAAGGACTCATTAAGGGCGAACATTTCACCTGTGTAGGGCCACAGCTGATTCACCGCCGTTTGAATTCGCTCACGGCTCTCATCTGTGCCATCGCCAAGCCGAACGATGAGGTCGCTGGTGCGCCGCACGTGATAGGCTACCTCTTTAAATCCCTTCGCGGCAATGTCTGCTACGCCTTTACTGGCATGGCTTTGCAAGGATTCAAGCTGCAAGTAATGCCATGCATCAAAAAAGAATTGCCGCACCAGCGTGTACGCGTAATCGCGCCGCGTGTTTGCGCCCGACCCACCAAACGCGTTGGGTAATTCGGTGATGAGGAAGTTTTTAAATTCATGGGTATCTCGGGTGTAGGCAAGCGCGTCCTCGTCGCGGCTATTGCCCTCCAGCTCCCCCGCCAGCGTGAGCCACATCCGCGCTTGCCCCAGCAAGTCCAAAGCCGTATTCGTCAGCGCCATGTCCTCTTCAATCGCAGGGCCTTTGCCGCACCACTCAGACAAACGTTGCGACAAGATGAGGCACGAGTCGCCCATGGTGAATGCTAAATCTAGCTCTCTCATATTCCTTTGACCTCAGGCGGCATCGGAAAGAACGTAGGGTGGCGATAGACCTTGTTGTTGGCGGGCTCAAACAAGATGCCTTGGTCGTCGGGGCTGCTCGCCACGATGTGATTGGATTGCACCACCCAAATGCTCACGCCTTCATTGCGACGGGTGTACACGTCGCGCGCATTGTTAATCGCCATCGCTTCGTCGCAGGCGTGCAAGCTGCCCACGTGCTTGTGCGCGAGGCCATGCTGGCTGCGGATAAAGACCTCCCATAGAGGCCACTGTGCTTTATCAGTCATGCGATCTTCCTTTTTTGTTCTTGTTTGGCTGCATTCGCAACCAAGGCTTCCCTAAACCACGCCCCCTCGCTGTGTGCGTCGCGCCTGATTTGCAGCCGCTCTTTGTTACAGGGGCCATTGCCTTTGAGCACCTGATGGAATTCGCTCCAATCAATCGCACCAAAGTCATAGTGCTGCGTCTCTTCATTCCATTTGAGGTCAAGGTCAGGAATCGTGAGTCCCAAAAAGTCAATTTGTGGCACGGTTTGATCGACCATTTTTTGCCTGAGCTCGTCGTTCGACAAGAGCTTGATACGCCACGCTGCTGATTGCGCACTATTGACTGACTCCGCATCGGACGGGCCAAACATCATCAGGCTTGGCCACCACCAGCGGTTGAGCGCGTCCTGCGCCATTTGCTTTTGTGCGGCCGTGCCGCGGCACAACGTCAGCATGATGTCGTAGCCTTGGCGTTGGTGGAACGACTCCTCCTTGCACACCCGCACCATCGCCCGCGCATACGGGCCATACGAGCAGCGGCACAGCGGAATCTGATTAATGATGGCCGAGCCATCGACCAGCCAGCCAATCGCGCCAATGTCCGCCCACGTGGGCGTGGGATAGTTAAAGATGCTGGAGTATTTGGATTTACCGCTGAGCAAATCCGCCGTCATTTGTTCGCGCGATGTGCCCAGCGTTTCGGCTGCCGAATACAGGTAGAGGCCATGCCCCGCTTCGTCTTGCACCTTGGCCAGCAAAATCGCTTTGCGCTTGAGGGACGGCGCACGCGTGACCCAATTGCCTTCGGGTAGCTGACCCACAATTTCCGAATGCGCATGCTGGGAGATTTGCCGCACCAGCGTTTTGCGGTAGGCATCAGGCATCCAGTCTTTGGCCTCAATCTTGATGCCTGCGTCAATGCGTTTTTGAAAGGCCGCTTCCTCTGGCGACATTTCGCTCAGCGTGTTGACTTTGGCTTGACCTGTTTCTACGAGTTGTGCGTACATAGTGATGGTTCGGGCGTTGTTGGCTTTGAAATCAGTCCCGAATAATAGTGATATAAAACGACGCATGCAATCATTATTTTTGTATCACAACAAGCTACTTTTGCGCTCCAACTCGATGGTGATGACGCTTTACGGAGACGTATTTGCCTCTAAGGGGCAGGCCATCTGGCTAGGCAGCCTCATCCAATTGCTAGCGCCTTTTGGTATTTCCTCGCGGCAAGTGCGCACCAGTGTTTTCCGTTTAGCAAGCGACCAATGGTTTGATATTGAGCGAATGGGCAGGCGTAGCTATTACGGGCTATCCACGGATGGATTGCAGCGCGTGCAACATGCAGGCAAACGAATCTATGAATTTAGTAGCGCGCCGTGGGATGGCTATTGGACACTGGTTTTCATAGGTGCAAAGTGGAAATTGAGCGCCCGCCAAAAACTACGCCGCGAGCTGCTGTGGGATGGTTTTGGCCAACTCGCCCCGAACATCTTTGCGCACCCACGCGCCGATCACCAGTCATTCACCGAAATCCTAGAGGCTTGCCAAGCCGAGGCGCACGTCACGGTGCTCAAAGCTTCCAGCTTAGAAAATACGACAGATGGATACTCGCGCAAACCTTTGATTGAACTCATGCAGCAAACCTTCGGACTCGCGCACATCGACACCGCATGGCGGCAATTTATTAAGCGATTTGCCAACCTTACAGCAGAGGCGTCTAAGCTAAACCCAGTCGAAGCTTTTTATGTGCGCACCCTACTAATCCACGAATACCGCCGCATCTTGCTACGCGACCCCAATTTGCCTGACGAATTGCTGCCAACAGCGTGGTCGGGGTTAGAGGCGAGGCAGCTATGCCAAGCGCTATACCAAGATGTGAAGCAAGCCAGTGAGGTGTATTTGATGGAGACAGTTCAAACGCTGGAGGGGGTGCTTGCGGCTACGCCTGCTGCGATTGCGGGGCGTTGATGTAGTTTTAGTTGCTAACGTTTGAGATGAGAGGCAGGCCCCGGCTTGCCGGGGCACGTCCTCTCGATTGAAGGGTTAGCTGGCTGACCACACTTCATAGACACCTTTTTCACCAAGAAGCCAGACTCTCCTGAAAGGTCCGTCAATTGCATTGGCCCAGCGCTCTGCTTCACTAAGGATCAAGTCGTCAGGACTAACGGTGCGGCCATTTGTATAGCAAAGCAGTTCAATGGGGAGTGTGGTTCGGTAGGTTTTGTGCAGCTTCTGCCGAAGCGTTCTTTCCAAGGGATCGGATGTAGCCAAGCTTAGTGAACCACCCTTTCTGATCTTGGAGAGAGTAGCTGCTATGTCCGATGAGCAGATCTCAACGAGCTCGTATGCAACCTGCTTTCCATTACTCAGCGTACAGAAGATATCGGGTTCGGACGCAGTGCCAGGCTTGCTGACGCTCTCTGGGTCGATGGAAATACCTGCCTTGGAGACGAACTCTCTGAAGACAGCGAGCTCGACCTCTGCTTTCTCTTGCTCAGTGCTCATGCGTGCCTTAGCCTGCTAACCTAATGTATGCCGCAAAACCTGCAAGATATTCTGGCTAATGCGGCATATATTCATTCTGAAAAGCCTTTGAAAGTGTTTTGGTTGTCTGCGGACAGTCTCATTGTGATTATGCCCAGCGAGAAACGGAATTAACATCTAGCCAATTCTTCCATTTAGAAAAACACTGCATGACCACCACCCGCTACCCTTTCCCCGATCTCAACACACTGCCCGACGACATCAAGTCCCGCATCTTGGAAACCCAAGAAAAAGCGGGCTTTATCCCAAACGTCTTTTTGATGCTGGCGCGTCGCCCTGCGGAGTGGCGTGCGTTCTTTGCCTACCACGATGCGCTGATGCTGCGCGAGGAAGGCAACCTCACCAAGGGCGACCGCGAGATGATTGTGACGGCCACGAGCGCCGTGAATCAATGTCTGTACTGTGTGGTGGCGCACGGGGCGATTTTGCGCATCTATGAAAAGAAGCCTTTGGTGGCCGATCAAGTCGCTATCAATTACCTCAAAGCCGACATCAGCCCACGCCAACGCGCCATGCTGGATTTTGCGATGAAGGTCTGCACGGCCTCCCACGCAATGAATGACGATGACTTCGCAGCCCTTGCCCAGCATGGCTTGGACGATGAAGACGCTTGGGATATCGCTGCCATTACCGCCTTTTTTGGTATGAGTAACCGCGTGGCTAACACCATGCACATCATGCCTAACCCCGAGTTTTATTTGA
>CANBRV010000100.1 GCA_947372005.1 Comamonadaceae bacterium
GACAAGCAGCAAGAAATCGACAACAACTGCCAAGGTATCTTGGGCTACGTCGTGCGCTGGATTGACCAAGGCGTGGGCTGTTCCAAAGTGCCTGATATCCATAACGTCGGCCTCATGGAAGACCGTGCCACGCTGCGTATCTCCAGCCAACACATCGCTAATTGGCTGCTACACGGCGTAGTCACAGAAGCCGAAGTTCGCGCCAGTTTTGAGCGCATGGCGGCGGTGGTGGACGGTCAAAACGCAAGCGATCCGATCTACAAACCGATGGCAGGCAACTTCGCAACATCAATGGCCTACAAAGCCGCGACAGACCTTGTGTTTAAAGGCCTAGAGCAGCCTAGCGGTTACACCGAGCCGTTGTTGCATGCTTGGCGGCTGAAGGTGAAGGCGGGTTAAGCGCTAGAAGAACCATCGCCAAAAGCAAACGCCCGCTGTTCGTATGAATGGCGGGCGTTTTTGTTTGTTACTATGCGCTGATGAGATATGCAAAAAACGTCCTCAACCGTAAAGCGCAACAACTATAACAAAGATGGATTTACAAAAAGTCAGAGAAATCTTTTTCCCCGAAGCACATAAAGCCATGACTGCGGCTAAGGAAAATGGAAACCTTTTCGCCTATTACACGACCGCAGAAGTTGCACACCAAATTATCGAGAACAAGGAAATTTGGATGCGAAGCACGACGACCATGAATGATTACATGGAGATTAATTACGGTTTAAATTTACTTCGCCATGCATATGAGATTGATTCAGCAGGCAAAAGACTTAGAGATGCAATTGATAAATGTCATTCTGGTTTGGCGGATGAAGTTTGGGGCGAAGTTAAGGCTTGGGCACCAAGTTTTTGGGCTGACACTTTTATCACTTGCTTGTCTGCACATAACCCTGAAAAAGACTCTCTAGGAAAGCTGTCTATGTGGCGAGCATATGGTGGCAAAACTGGAGTTGCATTAGTGGTTAGTGGAGAACCTATGAGCTTGGAAACGCGGGAGTTGGGCGCGTATTCAAGTCCCGTTTCTTATTTCACGCAAGAACAGTTTTGTAGGTCAATGGAGCAGGTTGCAATCAATATTGAAACACATAGCACGGAGTTGGCTAAAGAAAAGCGCGAAGCTATTCATGAGCTGCTTTTCATAGTGTTCCATTTTGCTGTGCTTTGTACAAAGCACCCAGGTTTTCGCGAGGAAAGCGAGTGGCGCATTGTGACTTCATCGCGTATGCAGCAAGTCAATAGCCCTTTGAAATTGGAAACTGCAATTGTGCGAGGTGTCCCGCAGCCCGTCTACAAATTACCATTGAAAAATGAAGAATCACGCGGCATAGTTGGCCTATCCATACCCGAGCTATTGAAGCGTGTCATTATTGGGCCCTGCGAGTTCTCGCACGTTACCTACAGGGCACTTTGGCATGCACTGCGCAATGCAGGGGTTGCGGAGCCAGAAAAGCTAATCATTCAATCAGACATACCTCTCAGGCATTCGTAGCATATTAGAAGCTGCTCACTTCCTCCACCCACCAAGCCGCAGCAGCGAAATAACTCTCCCACACGCAGCCGTTACACCCGCGTCCGCAGCAGGTCGTGGGCACAGGCGGCGGGGCTCTAAATGGCTGGGAAGCCTTATCTAGCTTGGCTTGCAGCCGTGCTATTTCAGCTTGTACGGATTCGAGCGTGGTGGCAGTCATTCAAAATGCGTGTAGAGTGAGGGCTTCGATTGTCAACATATTGGAGCAACATCATGACCGAATCCACCACTTCCACTGAATCTGCGTTCAATCCGTTTTCTGCGGGCATTGAGTTTATGCAGCAGTTCACTAAAAACATGGCGGCTAACTCCGGCCTTGGCGATGCCGCTGGCGGCACAGGTATGCCAAACATTCCGGGCATGCCAGCTTGGGCGATGCCAACGATGGACCCTGCTGAATTAGAGAAGCGGATCAACGAACTCAAGACCGTGCTGTTTTGGTTGGAGCAAAACACGAATGCGCTGAAGGCGTCTGTGCAAGCGCTTGAAGTGCAAAAGATGACGCTAGAGACTTTAAAGAGTATGGGCGATAGCATGAAAACCGCTTCGCAAGCCGCATCTTCTATGGCATCTACAAGTTCAGCCAAGACTTCCCGCAGTAAAAAATAGCATATTGGTCGCGTTCGCAACCTAGGGTAATCACTAGGCAATTTGCCTACTCAAAGTCAGCAGACCGTCAGCGCCAGCGGACACAGTCCTCCCCAAGCCGTTTGCGTATGCGCACGCGGCGACTTTTGTATTTTTCGTTGTATTTTTTTGGCACCCTAATTTAGGAGATTTTTATGGCAAATGCGCAAGCAGCTCGCCCTATGACAGCCGAAGAGAAGAAGGTTATCTTCGCTTCGTCGCTGGGCACGGTATTTGAATGGTATGACTTTTATTTGTATGGCTCACTCGCTGCCATTATTGGTAAGCAGTTCTTCGGCGGACTAGATCCTAGCGCCCAGTACATTTTTGCACTTTTGGCATTTGCTGCTGGTTTCTTGGTTCGTCCATTCGGCGCGATCTTTTTCGGCCGCTTGGGTGACATGATTGGTCGTAAATACACCTTCTTGGTGACGATTTTGATCATGGGCTTGTCTACGTTTATCGTAGGCTGCTTGCCTAACTATGCGTCTATCGGTATTGCCGCACCATCTATTTTGATTGCTTTGCGTCTTTTGCAAGGCTTGGCTCTCGGTGGCGAGTACGGCGGTGCAGCGACTTATGTGGCTGAGCACGCTCCTATGGGCAAGCGCGGCGCTTACACATCATGGATTCAAACAACAGCAACGCTGGGTCTGATGATTTCTTTGATCATTATTTTGGTTTGCCGCCAAGCACTTGGCGCTGACTTTGATACATGGGGCTGGCGCATTCCTTTCCTCGTGTCTTTGATTTTGCTTGGCATTTCAGTGTGGATTCGCTTGTCACTCAACGAGTCACCTGCTTTCCAAAAAATGAAGGCTGAAGGCAAGACATCTAAGTCACCACTGTCCGAGTCTTTCGGCCAATGGAAAAACTTGAAGATCGTTATTTTGGCTCTCCTCGGTTTGACAGCTGGTCAAGCCGTGGTGTGGTACTCAGGTCAGTTCTATGCCCTGTTCTTCCTCACAACGATTGCTAAAGTTGATAACGTGACAGCCAACCTGTTGATCGCTGCGTCGCTCATCATCGGCACACCGTTCTTCATCTTCTTTGGTGCTTTGTCTGACAAGATTGGTCGCAAGATCATCATTATGGCGGGCTGCTTGATTGCTGCGCTGACATACTTCACCGTGTTCCCAATGATGCTAAACGCGGCCAATCCTGGCCTCGTTAAAGCGCAGCAAGCTACTGCTGTGACCGTAACAGCGGATCCAGCAACTTGCTCGTTCCAAGGTTCACCAATTGCACGTGAAATTGACTTCACCAGCTCTTGCGACCAAGCGAAGCGCGTGTTGGCACAAAACTTCATTCCTTATAAGAATGTGATCGGTGCAGCAGGCAGCCCAGCAGCTGTCAAAATTGGCGACAAAGAGTTCACATCTGTGGGCGGCACTTTGAATGATGCTAAAAACGGCTTCAGCAAAGAAAGCGCTGCTGCAATTGGCGACTTCAAGAAGGCCGTTATGGAAGAAGCAAAAGCTAAAGGCTTGACTGCCAAGGCTGATGATGCTGCCATGAACAAAGGTATGGTTCTTGCGATCCTCGTGTTCCTCGTGATTTTGGTCACAATGGTGTACGGTCCAATCGCAGCAATGCTGGTTGAAATGTTCCCAACACGTATTCGTTACACTTCGATGAGCTTGCCTTATCACATCGGTAACGGCTGGTTCGGTGGACTCTTACCTCCTGTCGCATTTGCGATGGTTGCAGCAACAGGCGACATCTTCTATGGTCTCTGGTATCCAGTGATCGTGGCAGCTGGCACGTTTGTCATCGGTATGCTCTTCGTTAAAGAGACCAAAGACGTGGACATTTACGCAAACGATTAATCGCAAGATTGACTGTTTCTAAAATGTTTGAAGCCCCTCAGGGTTCACCTTGAGGGGCTTTTTTAATGACATTACTTTTTAATTTCAACTGGATTTCATCATGATCAAACTTATTATTGGCTTTATCGTTATTGCCGGCGCCGCTTTGTATTTGCTCTCTAAAGGCGGCGGCAATTTAGATATGGGTGGCGAAAAGCACGGCGCGGATACTGCGCCACCACCTGCAGCAAGCGCGCCCGCTGCTGCTGCATCAGAAATCAAACACTAATCCTGATTAACCCTCTTGACGACACCCGCCTCATGCGGATAAGCTGGGGGGCATGATTTACGTTAAAACTGCTGCGGGGCGTCTGGCGCTTAAAGAGCGTTCCGAGACAATGCCTCGCAAATATCATTTTCCGTTTTTGATGTGTGATGGGATACGCGATGCGGCTGATATATTGGCGGCTAGTGCCCAGCATGGTTTTACGTCAATAGACTTGTATCAAATGGTGCAGCTCGGATTCATTGAGCCTGCCTCTGTTGAGCATGTGGCTGCTGCGCCCCTACAACAATCGCAAGATGCCCCGGCAGCTATAGCACCTGAGAATGTTTCTACGACGCTCAATGCCGCTTTGTTTATTCAGGCCGAACATCTAGCAACGTCAATTACGGCCAAACTGGGGCTGCGCGGCTTTAGGCTGAACATGGCAGTCGAAAGAACTAATAATTTGGCCGATTTGAAAGCGCTTTTGCCACAAATTGAAGAGGCGGCAGGTTCTCTTGCCGCTAAGCCGCTAGCGGACTTCCTAAAAATCGCTGGCGCATAACGCCGCTGTGGGTGAGTCCCGACATATCTAAGAGCGCAGTCAGCCGCTCTAAGCTCACGGCTTGAGTGGTCTGTGCTGATTTGGTCGCCACAATGAGCTCGTTTTTCATCGAGTGCTCCCAACCCACTAGCTCCGTTACTGTCACGGTATAGCCATGAGCCTCTAATTGCAAGCAGCGTAGCACGTTGGTGAGCTGACTACCAAATTCGCGTGTATGAATGGGGCGTCGCCAGAGTTCTGCCAGTGGGTTGTTTTGAAGCGCACGCGCGCTGGGTTTGTTGCTGCGCAAGCATGCCGCCACTTCGGCCTGACAGCATGGCACAAGCACCATGTGCTGGGCCTGGTGAGCTAGTCCAAACGCAATGGCGTCGTCCGTTGCGGTATCGCAAGCGTGTAGCGCAGTCACGATGTCGATACGTGCAGGCAAAACGTTCGAGCGGCTGGACTCAGCGACCGAGGCGTTTAAAAATCGCATGCCATCAAAATCAAATCGCTTGGCTAGCAGCGTGGATCGTTCGACCAACTCTGCGCGGGTTTCCACACCCGTCACTGTACCGCTCACCTGTGATGCAAGGCCTGCCTTGAAGTAGGCGTCATATAGCAAAAATCCTAAATAAGATTTGCCTGCACCGTGATCAACCAAATGCACAGAGCCATAGCTAGCATGGCTTTGCTTGAGTAGGGGCTCGATAAAACCCAGCAAATGCTGCACTTGTTTGAGTTTGCGGCGTGTGTCTTGGTTGAGCTTCCCATCTCGCGTGAGAATATGCAGTTCTTTTAAAAGTTCAGTTGATTGCTCGGGCCGTGGCTCGTATTTTTTTACATCCATAGCTTTCCCCAGCCTGCCTTGCCCAGTTTTTGCAACGTTTCTTGATTACGCATGACGATGGCGTCGGCTGCGGCGTCGGGATCGGCATGCCCTTGCAAAGCCTTGTCAATACTGGCTTCACGCAAAATATGCAGCATCGGATAAGGACTCCGATTCGTATAGTTAGACAGATCATCTGCATTTGATTCGGCAAACTGATAGTCGGGATGGAAGCTGGCAATTTGAAAGGTTCCGTCTAAGTCCAGGCGCTCTAGCAAGCTGTCGGCATCTTCTAAAAAATCGTTGTAGTCTAAAAAATCCGTTAAAGCCTTAGGGTGAATGAGCAGTATCGTTTCGCAAATTTCGGGCGGCGTGGTTTGTAGGTAGAGTAATTGCTCGGACAGCACCTTCAGTAGCGCCTCGCGCTGCTTGCCCTTGTGCAGCACATAGCGCACCAAGCCCTTGATTTGCGGCGCTTTGGCAAAAGGGCATAGATTGAGACCAATGACGGCGCGGTCGACCCACTCGCGCGTTTGTTCAATCTCGTTCACGCTAGAGGCTCCCTTGGCGCTAGCTCGTCCATGGTGACGGCAACGGGCGCAAAGCTAGGCGTAGCGTCCGAATGGTTGATGCGCACCATTAAGCGAATACTGTCGCGTAGCTGTGCTGACGTGGCTTTGCAAGGCGCGCCTTCCGTTAAAAACCCGAATGTTTGATCCGCATCCAGTGGCAGCGAAGTTAAGACAGCATCGCCGCCGTGTTGCTGCACAAGGCGCGCACCCGTCGCTTTGGAGGAGGTCGCCCATTGGTAAATACGTGGCAAGGGCGCCATGCAACGCGTAGGATCAAAAGGAAAAGCGTGACGTACTTTGCTCTGTCCAGCATTTTGATTGAGTGCGTCATAGAGGTCTTGCAGCTGTGGGCTTAAAAAATTCCAGTCGTCTAACAATTGCTGCATCGTGCTACAAATGCTCGTCGCATAATGCGCGAGAGCTAAATCGCGCGAGACAACCACGAGCTGACCGTCGCGTGAGCCGTCTTGGTAAGTGGCAAGTTTCATAGTGATGAGCGTAATACGAAATACAAAAAGAAAGGGTCGCGTGCGCGTGAATAAAAGTGATTTTAGTGGTGCAGACTTGCCCAAGCGTTCGCCCCGCTGGGGGCTGTATCTCGCCGTGGTTGTGTTTCACGTGCTGGCGCTGGCGGGATTGAATGCGGCGCTCACGCTCAATCGCTTAGCGGCACAGGCCGAGCAGTCGTTTGATGTGGCGATCTTGCCGCAGGATGCGCCCGCGCAAAACCCCCAGCCGGCTAAGCCCGAAACACCCACGCCGCCGCAATATGCACCCGCTAAGTCTGACCCTTTGCCAGCAGAACCTGCTGAGGCTGCACCAATCGCATTGCCAGCCCCTGTGACTGCTGCGCCAGAGTCGACCCCTGCCCCCGTAGCTGCGGCCGCTCCGCCCATCAGTCAGGATTTGCAAGCATTGCGGGCTATGCCTCCTGAGCCTGTTCAGCTGCGCTACAACGTCACAAAAGATGGCGACAGCGCCCGTGCTAACCTTACTTGGCAGTCTCGCGAAGGAACGTACGAGCTTGGCTATGAGGCCACGTACTTTGGCTTTTCCATCATCAAGCAAATGAGTAGCGGTAAGATGACGGCAACAGGCCTAGCGCCTGTGCGCTTCAGTGAGAAACGACGCGGCAGATCGGAGCAGGCAACGCATTTTGATCAGGCTAAAAATGCCGTGACGTTTTCCAATAACCATCCCGAAGCCAAATTGGCTGCGGGTTCCCAGGATAGGGCGAGTTTTCTAATTCAGCTGGCTAGCCTGTTTGCGGGACAGCCTGACCAATTGAAGATGGGGCAGGTGATTACCTTACCTGTGGCAAGTGTTGACGAGCTAGAGCTTTGGGCATTTGAAGTGCAAGCCAGTGAGTCGCTTGCGCTCCCTATTGGCGAGACGCAGGCGATCAAAGTGCTGCGCCGACCGCGCCGTGCATTTGATCAAACGGTGGAAGTGTGGTTCGCACCAGCGCTTGCGTATTTGCCAGTACGCATCCGATTAACCGATAGCGGCGGTGTGACGGATTCGCAGCTTAGCGGTAAAGAATAAAATCACACGTTCTAAAATCACGCCATGCAAATTATTTACGACTCCGAAGACTATGCCGTACTGCACATGAACGCGCCGCCGTACGACAAGCCTTTTATCAACTTAACGGAGCCTCAGCCTCAGGCGCCTGCGGCAGATTTTGACCCTTTCAAGGGCAAGATGCTGCGCCATGGTTATGAAATTGTGGATAAGCGATCGGGGCGCGAAGTGTATTTAGACGGTTCATGGGCCGAACTGTTTCAAGCCAAACTAGATGGCTGGCAGCGCAAAGCGCCCAGCATTGACGAGATTGAAAAAACGCT
>CANBRV010000101.1 GCA_947372005.1 Comamonadaceae bacterium
AAACTGTACCATTGCAGCTTTGTCAACGCTATTAGGAGTCACCCCATGAGTTATGAGTTCATCACCACCCGCATCGAAGCCGACAAGGTTGGCATCGTTACCCTCAATCGCCCTAAACAATTGAACGCCTTGAACGGCGAGTTGATGGACGAGCTGGGCGCGGCGCTCAAAGCCTTTGATGCTGACCCCAAGATCGGCTGCATGATTGTGACGGGCTCTGAGAAAGCCTTTGCCGCTGGCGCAGACATTGGCGCGATGGCAAGCTGGGGCTTCTCCGACGTATACGGCGCGGACTACATCACGCGCAATTGGGAAACGATTCGCTCTATCCGCAAGCCCGTGATTGCAGCTGTCAGCGGCTTTTGCTTAGGAGGTGGATGTGAGCTGGCGATGATGTGCGACTTCATCATCGCAGCGGACAACGCACGCTTTGGGCAACCCGAAATCAAGCTTGGCATCATCCCAGGCGCAGGCGGTACGCAGCGCTTGCCACGCGCAGTGGGCAAAGCTAAAGCAATGGACTTGGTACTCACAGGTCGAATGATGAATGCCGACGAGGCAGAGCGTGCAGGGCTTGCCAGCCGTGTGGTCGCAGTCGATAAGTTAATGGACGAGGTGCTGGCAGCGGCGCTAATGATTTGCGACTACGGACAACTCGCCACGATGGCAGCTAAAGAATCCGTCAACCGCGCCTTCGAGAGCGGCTTGTCAGACGGCATCATGTTCGAGCGCCGCCTGTTCCATGCACTCTTTGCCACGCAAGATCAGAAGGAAGGCATGGACGCATTTGTGAATAAGCGTAAGGCTAATTTTGTGAATGCTTAAAGCAAAGCAGTTAGCGTTCTTGAACTCTCAAACACCCGCTTACCCTTGGTAATCGGATCCACAAATTCAAGTCGCCTCGCCAATAACTGCAAGGGCTTGGCGTAATCCGCTTCCGTCATCACCATTTGCTCGGGCGTGAGTGTTGGATAGATGCCGTCATTCAAAATCGGGATGCCAAGTGCGTTCATGTGGACGCGAAGTTGATGGCGCTTGCCTGTGACGGGTTTTAACTCGTAGCTTGCAAGCCTTACCCCGCTTGGGTTAGCGGGCAGGATGCTCTGCAAGGCAATCTGGGTGCGGCTGTTGGGCTTGCCGCCCACCTCGTGCATTTGCATGTAGATATCCGAGTCTTCTAGGCGGCTCTCATACGTCATGGGCAACGCTAAATCTTCGCGATAAGGCGCTATCGCTTCGTAGGTTTTATGCACTTGTCTGTCATGGAACATCTGCTGGTACGCGCCGCGCTCTTTTGGCTGTACGCCAAACAGCACAAGGCCTGCGGTGTCTCTGTCTAAGCGATGCAGCGGACTCAAGTTTGGCAACCCGAGTTTGTTTTTTAAGCGCACCAGCAACGTCTCTTGCAGGTACCTGCCACTGGGCGTTACTGGCAAAAAGTGCGGCTTATCGGCGACCACTAAATGCTCGTCTTGATAGAGAATCACTTCGTAAAACGGTATGCGCGGCTCGCTTTCCACATGGCGATAATAGAACAAGTGTTGCTTGGGAACGTAGGCGGCGCGTGGGCTGACAGCCATTCCAGCTTGATCGACCACCAAGCCTTGATCGAATCGCTCTTGCCAAATGCATGCATCTATTTTTGGAAATGTTTGAGTGAAAAACTCAAACATCGTGCCGCAGCTTTTTGATTTTTCTGGCGGCAAGTACACGATACTTGCGCTCACACCTGCGCGGGTGGGCGCAAGAGTTGCCATTAGGACTCGCTAGTTAATACGGGGCCTGTTGCCCAGCCACTCAAGCGTTTGGCGCGTTCGATGCGCCACTTGCCATCGCGTGCCTCGTCGTACACGTCGTCGATGCTGGTGTTCGTCTCTTGCAGCTTCGCGTCCAAGGCAATGCGGTTGTCGAACACGAAGCACTCGCCTTGCCAGTCTTTCTCAGCATCGGGCATGGCTGCCAAATAGCCAATGATGCCGCCCTCTAGTTGATAGATGCTGGTGTCCAACGTGTCCATCCACGCAGCGGTTTTTTCGCAGCGAATGCCGCCTGTGCAATACATAGCGACGCGCTTGCCCTCTGCCTTCCACAACGGGAGGTTGTCCTCGATGTATTTGGGGAAATCGCGGTAGTGCGCAACCTTGGGGTCAATCGCACCTTTGAAGCGTCCTAGCTCAAACTCGAAGCTGTTACGGTTGTCGATCAGCACCACGTCGTCCTGCGCAATCAACTCGCGCCATTCTTGTGGCGACAAACTGATACCGTGCGGTGTGGTGGCATCGACTGTTTTATTAGTTTCGTCGTCTAAGCCAATTTTGATGAGTTCCGCGGCGTGCGAGACTTTGAGCGAGTGAAAGGGTTTGGATTTACAGACGGTGCGCTTAAAGACGGCTCCTGCAAAGCAGTTGCCGAGTCGTGCATCTGTTGTTAAGGCAAGTTCAAATGAATCCAAGTGTTCTGCGGTGCCAGCAACCGCCGCGCTGATGCCTTCAAAAGCCACGTCAATCAAGCCTTGCAGCTCGGTTGCTTGAGCTAACTCACGCACGATAAGCGTTGTCGCTGCCGCGTCTGACAGGGCAGCAAACTTGTAAAAGCTAATGTGGAATAAATCAATACCTGCAGGTATTGGTGGTTTTTGGGGTAGTTTTACGTTGCTCGACATAAAAGGGTGGTGGTGATAGGTGGATTTGAACCACCGACATCAGCATTATGAATGCTGCGCTCTAACCAACTGAGCTATATCACCACGGTGTTTGCATATGAAACAGAGCCAGTATTCTAACCGCACTCTGCGCGCTACCCGCAGACAGGGCAATTTTTATTTCGTGTAATTTTGATTGCGTCAAACGCCATGCGCTTGCCGTCAATCATCAAGAGCTGCCCTATGAGCCCGCTGCCTATGCCAGAGAGAATTTTGAGAGCTTCAGTGGCCTGCATCGTTCCTACCATGCCAACCAAGGAGCCAAGCACACCCAGCGTACTGCAAGCGGTCTCCTCGAAGTGCTGCTCTGGTGGGAAAACGCAGGCGTAGCAGGGTGAGTCGGCTTGCCCTCTTGGGTGATAAACGCTCAATTGCCCATCCAAGCGAATAGCCGAGCCACTGACCAAGGGCTTGCCATGTGCTACACATACGCTATTGATAGCATGGCGAGTGGCAAAATTGTCGGTGCAATCGAGTACCACATCAGCCGCTAATACAAGACCAGCTAGGCTTGCAGGCGTGGCACGCTCGCAAACGGCATGGACAGTGATCTCTGGATTAATGGCCAACATGGTAGCTTTGGCGGAGTCCACTTTTGCCATACCAGCGCGTGCTGTTGTATGTGCAATTTGACGTTGCAAATTGGTGAGATCAACCGCGTCATGGTCAACCAGCGTGATTGTCCCCACACCTGCGGCTGCAAGGTAGAGAGCGGCAGGAGATCCAAGACCACCAGCCCCCACGATAAGAGCATGACTTTTGCAAATGCGCTCTTGACCTTCAATGCCAATCTCGTCAAGCAAGATGTGGCGCGAGTAGCGAAGCAGTTGATCGTCAGTCACGGCGATTTGCTCTTATTTTTCTTTTTTCTCTTCTTTGCGAGCCACTTGGACTTTGCTGGTGAGCACGGGTTTGCCTTGCAAGTGATTCAAGGCTTGACGCAATTGAAAATCACGCTCTGAGCCAAATTCGGGGATTAGTCGTTGCTCGGGTGGTTTTTTGACTTCTTCTTCCAAGCGTTTACGTGCTTCTTCTTTGGCAGTTTCTAATGCCTTGGTTTTTTCAGCACGGGCTTCAGCAGATTCTTCGCCTTGAGGATTCTTTAGATGCTTTTCGTAATCAGCTTCGCGTGAGCGCAAGACAGCGAATGGACTACCGCCTTCCGTGTCATCGATCAGCACATCAGGGACGATGCCAATCGACTGAATCGAGCGACCATTTGGGGTGAAGTAACGCGCAATAGTCAGCTTCATGGCGGCGTTTTCGCCCAATGGACGAATATTTTGTACCGAGCCTTTGCCAAAAGTTTGGCTACCCATAATCGTTGCTCGTTTGTAGTCTTGTAGCGCACCCGAGACAATTTCGCTAGCCGAGGCTGAGCCTTCATTAACCAAAACAACGACAGGTATTTTTTTGATGGCTTCTGGCAGATTTTTTAATGGATCGGAAGCAGCCGAGGCACGATAAAAATCGGGTGAGGCCTTGTACACATATTGACTCTCTTTGAGCTGTCCATTGGTCGACACCACAGGCACGTCAGGTGGCAAGAAGGCAGCAGAAATGGCAACCGCAGCGTCTAGTAAACCACCCGGATCGTTGCGTAAATCGAGCACCAAGCCTTTGAGCTTCGGATTTTGTTTAAAAAGTGCTGTCGCTTGCTTTGCAAAGTCTTCTACAGTTTGTTCTTGAAACTGTGACACGCGAATCCAGCCGTAATCTGTGTCCACAATTTTCGATTTCACCGACTTTGTTTTAATCTCATCACGAATAATGGTGACTGGGAACGTTTTGTCTTCAGATTTACGGTAAATCGTTAAAACGACCTTCGTACGGGGCTCGCCGCGCATGCGCTTAACGGCATCGCTCATAGAGTTGCCCTTGGTGCTCCAGTCATCAACTTTGGTAATTAAATCGTTTGCTTTGATGCCAGCACGAAAAGCGGGGGTGTCTTCAATGGGGGTCACAACTTTGACGTAGCCATCTTCCTGGCTGATTTCAATGCCCACACCAACAAACTTCCCGCTTGTCCCCTCAGAGAACTCTTTAAAGCTTTTTTTATCAAAGTATTGCGAGTGAGGATCGAGTCCAGAAATCATGCCTGCAATGGCATCCGTGATCAGTTTTTTTTCATCAGTGGCTTCAACGTAGTCGCTTTTAATCATGCCAAATACGGCGGCGAATTGTTGCATTTCATCCAGTGGAAGTGGCGCTAATGCACCCCTAGCAACCGCTTGTAGCTGCGTGCTAATGAGGGCGCCAGCTAGCGCACCAATTGAAATCCAACCTGCTATCTTTAATTTGGAACCCATGTTTCACTCGTAAAACTGCCTGCAAGCCATGCACCATGCGGGCTTGAAGCTAGGTGCACAGTATAGACCATGCCTTGTCTAAGCGCTTAGTGCTGACGGGCTGGGGCGTTCGCAGCTCCTGGGCGAAGAAACTGACGCGTAGCTCCTCAAGTAGCCAGCGGTACTCATCGAGTCTTGCATCTGTTTGTCCCTTTTGCTCTATCACGCGGCGCACATAGCGCTGCTCTAGCGGACGCAGTTCTGAGAGCTTGCTTGTGTCACGTGCAGGATCGACACGCCATTTATCCAATCGCATGACGATGGCTTTGAGATAGCGCGGCAAATGTTGTAGCTGGGTATAGGGTGTTTGCGCTGCAAAGCCTTTAGGCATGAGTCTTTGCAACTGCTGTTGGCAGTCAGCAATAGGCTCGGTTGCGTTTTTGTTATCTTTGATTTTTCGCACGGCGGCGGCGTACTCAATCAGAACGGCATGTGCCATGCGCGAGACTTCTCCTGCAATGAGGGTTAATCTGCCACGACCATCGTCGATACGCTTTTTGAAGGCGAATTCGTCAGTGGGAAGCGGTTCAATCAGGAAGGCCCGATCCAATGCGAGGTTGATGATTTGTGCTTTCAGTTCATCTCCCGTGCCAAGCGGCATGTAGAGCGCGGTCATCTTGAGCATATCGGGAAGATTCTTTTCCAGATATTTGATCGCGTCTTTGATTTGCAGGGCAACTAACCTGCGCAAGCCCACGCGGTGTTTGGCCTGCGCGACGTCGGGTTCATCAAAAACTTCAATTGTGACCGCGTCGCCAGCATCTATGAGGGCAGGGAAACCAATCAGGCTTTGCTTGCCGTTTTGAATTTCCATGAGCTCGGGAAGCTCGCCGAAGGACCATGTGGTGTGGCGAGCGGCGGCAGTTATCTTTTTGGTGCTCGTCGCTGAATTGGAGTCAGACCCTAATTTTGTCTGTGCGTTGCTAGTCTCGGGTTGCTTGGCTGGTCTTGAATTAGGGGCAGACCCCAATTCAGCTCCCAATTTCAATCCTGCCAATGCCTGAAAAGCGCCGCGTGCTTGACTTCCCAGCTCGGCTTTAAGTGCCACTAAGTTGCGTCCTGTGCCTAGCTGCCTGCCGTGTTCATCGACCACGCGGAAGTTCATGAAGTGATGCGGTAAGAGCATGTCTAGCTTGAAGTCGTTGCGCTTGATGTCTAGGCTCGTCTCGTCACGTGCGCGTTTCAAGAGCGCATCCGTAAGCCCGCCGTGCGCCCAGCTAATTGGCTCGCAAAGCACGCCAGATAAGCGTTCCGCAGATGCTGGCAGTGGCACAAAACGCGATCGTGGACGCTGCGGCAAGCTTTTGAGTAGAGCCCAAATTTTGTCTTTCAGCATCCCGGGCACGAGCCACTCGCAGCGGTCTTCGCTCACTTGATTGAGCGCAAAAATCGGAATCTCAACCGTGAGGCCATCGCTCGCATGGCTTGGGTCATGCAAATACGTGGCTTTGCAATCGACGCCGCCAAGGCGAATCATTTTGGGGAACTGATCGGTGGTGATGCCAGCGGCCTCGTGGCGCATCAGTTCTTCGCGGGACAAGAGAAGTAACTTCGGATTCTTTTTAAATTCGTGTTTAAACCACTTCTCAAAGGTGTGTCCGCTGCAAACGTCTTGCGGGATGTGCTGGTCGTAAAACGCAAAAATAAGCTCGTCATCGACCAGCACGTCTTGGCGGCGCGACTTGTGCTCTAGCTCCTCCACGTTTGCAATCATTTTGATATTGGCTTGCAAAAACGGGAGGGGCGTTTCCCAATTACCCGCTACCAAAGCCTCGCGGATAAAGACTTCCCGAGCACCTGATGGGTCAATCTTAGAAAAATCCACACGGCGGTTGTGATAGACCAAGAGGCCATACAGCGTGGCCCGCTCCAGCGCCATGACTTGCCCCGCTTTCTTTTCCCAGTGCGGATCGAGCAGTTGTTTTTTGAGCAAATGATCGGCAACTTTTTCAATCCACTGCGGATCAATGTTGGCGATGCCGCGTCCAAAGAGGCGAGTGGTCTCAACGAGTTCCGAGCACATGATCCAGCGCCCCGGCTTTTTGGACAAATTGCGCCCAGGGTGCGGATAAAACTTGATGCCACGTGCACCCAAGTACCAATCTTCTTCGTCCGATTTGCAGCCGATATTGCCCAGCAATCCCGCCATCAGGCTCATGTGTAGCTGTTCAAAACTTGCAGGTTGCAATTTGGGGACTGACCCCGAATTTTGCGAAGCAACAATTGGGGTCTGTCCCCAATTTGCAACCCGAGCGCCCAGATGCTCTTTAACCGCCAACTGCAACTGCGAGTAAATATCGCGCCATTCCCGCACACGCCGCGCCGAAATGAAATTCGCTTTGAGGGCGGACTCCTGTTGGCGACGCGAACCCGTTTGCTCGTCTAACCATTTCCATAGTTTGAGGTAGCCGACAAACTCGCTTTTTTCATCGTCAAATTTGACATGAGCTTGATCGGCCTGCGTCTGTTTGTCCATCGGACGATCGCGCACATCTTGCACGCTGATGGCGCTCGCAATCACGAGCACCTCGTCCAAAGCCCCGCGGGTATTGGCTTCCAAGAGCATACGCCCTAGGCGTGGGTCGAGTGGCAGCTTGGCAAGCTGCATGCCCAGCGGCGTGATGTTGTTCGCCTCGTCCACAGCGCCAAGTTCGTTTAGTAGTTGGTACCCGTCAGCAATCGCGCGACCACTCGGGGCTTCCAAAAACGGGAAGTCCTCTACGCCGCCAAGATGCAGAGACTTCATGCGCAAGATGACGCCCGCGAGCGAGGACCGCAAAATTTCGGGATCGGTAAACGGTGCGCGCCCTGCGAAATCTTGGTCGCTGTACAGGCGAATGCAGATGCCGTTGGCGACACGCCCGCAGCGTCCTGCGCGTTGGTTCGCTGCCGCTTGGCTAATCGGCTCAACGAGCAGTTGTTC
>CANBRV010000102.1 GCA_947372005.1 Comamonadaceae bacterium
ACCGACCTTGCGTTAGCTCGGGCCCTAGAGAATCAACCTGCAGTGCTAGGCTACTATTTCACCAGTGATCGCGCCGGCCATACAACTGGCACTCTTCCAGCTCCAGCCTTTGCGCCAAATGCAGGGGGTGATCGAGATTTTCAAATCACTCAGTGGTCTGGCTTTGGTGCCAATTTAGCCAAGCTAACCGAAGTTGCGTCGCAGTCAGGATTTTTTAATGCTATCAGCGATATGGATGGCGTCATCCGCTCTGCGCCACTGCTGGCGGAGTTTCAAGGCCAGTACTACGAGTCATTAGCACTCGCACTGTATCGCCGTTATCTTGCCAGTCAAACCCCTGATCACAAACTCCCAACGATTGAGCCACACTTCGCCTCTAATGACGCCAGCTATCGCCATTTGGATGCCTTACGCCTTCGTTATGGGGCAACTACACAAGATGTTGCTGTCGATAACGCTGTGATTAAACTTATTCCGTACCGCGGCCCAGGCGGGCCTCTCGGCGGTTCGTTTACATACATTTCGGCAGCCGACGTGCTACAGGGTAAGCTGCCAGCAGCATCTCTCAAGGGAAAAGTCGTGCTGATTGGTAGTTCAGCCCCTGCGCTAGAAGATCTACGCGTCACGCCATTTGACGCCGCCTATCCTGGCGTTGAGGTACAAGCCAACTTGGTGGCTGGCTTAATTGATGGACGCTCACCCACGCAGCCTGATTACGCTTTGGGTTTTGACGTGTTCCAACTATTACTGCTGAGTCTTATCCTGCTTGCACTTCTGCCGTCTTTATCGGCTATTGGTGCCGTAGCACTCTCTATCACTTTGACCGCCTCGCTGTGGTTTGCTCACTACCTGCTGTTTACCAAAAGCTCTTTAGTCCTCCCCTCTGCAGCAAGTTTTGCGCTTATTTTTAGCGCCTTCACATGGCAAGTTAGCCAAGGATTTTTTATCGAAGGTCAGCGCCGCAAACGACTGACGCATCTATTTGGCAGCTATGTCTCCCCTAAATGGGTTAGCCGTATGGTGCGCTCGGGCAATGACTACTCCATGCAAGCAAACAATCAGACGCTTACGGTGATGTTTTGCGATATGCGCGGCTTTACACGTCTCTCGCAAGATTTGCCACCATTGGCACTGCAAGCTTTGCTAAACGATATTTTTAATCGCCTCTCACACATCATTCAAGCACATGGCGGCACGATTGACAAATACATGGGTGACTGTGTCATGGCGTTTTGGGGCGCTCCCGAGCCACAGATCGATCACGCGGCACGCGCTGTGCGCTGCGCCATTGAAATGCAAACTGAAATCGATAGCTTTAACCAACAGCGCACAGCCAATACGCCCGAAATTAAAATGGGGATTGGCATCAACACGGGGCTGATGTGTGTTGGCGATATGGGATCCAGCATTAGGCGTAGCTATACCGTCATTGGTGAGTCAGTCAATTTAGCATCGCGATTAGAGGGTTTGTGTAAAACTTACAATCAACACTTCATTGTGAGCGCTGCAACCAAAGACTCTGCCATCCGCCATAGTAAAGACATGCATTGGAAAGACCTAGGCTTAGCTACTGTGGCGGGTAGCGATCAACCCATTCACATATTCACCATACAACCTCAACTAAGAGCCATATGAAAAAACCAACCCCTTATTCTCCGATTCCACAAATCGGCATGACTTTGCTACAAATGCTTGGCACAATTGGCGCTGCTGGCTTACTAGGCGCCTGGCTTTTCCCATTGCTTTTAGAGTGGGTGCGCAAATCCGCTTAAGAGTTCCCCTAGCAATCGGCTTGGGCTCAGCCGTTTGGCTTTGTCCTTTATGGCTTACGCCAACACCCGCCGTTCCAGCGCTGCTGTGGGGTGGTCTATGCCTAGGGGCTTGGCTTATCCTGGATGGTTGCAGTGCTCCGGCTGCAGACACTGATCTATCGATCCAAAAGCTTTTTTGGCTACTGCTCATCAGCCTTGCTGGCATGATTGCGTGGCGCAGTCGAGAGTTACAAAACACACTTGCTGCTGGGCTATGCCTTCTTGGCATAGGACTAGCTGCAAAGCTATCTGCAAAAGTAGATCGAGACAAAATTGCAAACACACTGGCTTGGGGCTGGCTGATTGCCGGGCTCGCTAACTCAGTGATAGGTCTCGTCCAGTATTTTGGGCAGACTGCTGAGCCTCTTGGTACAGCGTTTGGGCTGCTACGGCAGCGTAATCACCTCTCTACACTATGTAACATCGCACTGCTGTCGTTGCTTTATCTATGGACAAGGCGCCAAGCTAAGCCATGCCTGGCAAGAATAAAAGATCTTTTTTTACCTGGCTTGGCTTGCGCCTTACTAACGGCAGGATTGGCGGCAACATGCTCACGCGCAGGCTTATTGGAGCTTGTAGTTAGTCTTGTTTTTATACTGGCGTACGCCTTACACACTCGGCATCGCAAACTATTGCTGATCGCTGCACTAACAGCCTTTCTCTACACTCTATGGGCTTACTTGTTGCCGCAATTAAGTAGCTCGCCAGAAACAATATTTGGGCGCATGCTGCAAACGGCAGCGACGACATCAGATAGCGCTGATTTAGATCTGCAAGATAGTCGCAGCGTGCTATGGAGCAATACCTTCATGCTGATTCACGCTAACCCCATACTTGGAGTAGGTTGGCGAGAGTTAGCCTTTTCGCTACGCACCACAGATTTTGGATCCGCCATCCGATTTACAGAACAAGCCGATAACACGCATAACCTGCCCTTGCAGATTGCAGTTGAACTAGGGCTGCCATTTGCCGTGCTGTGGCTATCGCTATTGGCATGGCTTATTGCACGCAACAAACCATGGCAGACGCGGGCGCCCGCTCAACTTTTGGCATGGGGCATCCTGATAATCATTGGCATTCATAGTTTGCTTGAATACCCGCTGTGGTACGCGCCTTTTCAAATTGCACTGGGCTTATGCGCGGGCTTAGTGTTTTCACAATCTAGGCCGAATGCAATAACCCATTTATCTGGTTTAGGCTGGCAAAAATTGACTGGCGTCACTTTGATCTTTTTTTGCACTTACGCAGCCTTTGACTACCACCGCATCCGTCAACTCTTTATTGCCGACAGCGAGCGTTCTCATTTTTATCAAGGCAATGTCTATAGCTACGCTGATGCGAGTTGGCTATTTGCAGCGCAAGTTCGTTTTGCGACATTTGCGACGACGCCCGTGACAACTGATAACGCAGCGCAGCTGCAGTTGCTTGGGCAAGAGGTGCTCCACTTTAGTCCTGAGCCTCTGGTCTTTAAAAAGCTCAATGAGGTTAATGCGCACACTCTAAAATGACAATTATGGCCAACTATATTCTTACCCTCTCTTGCGCAGATCGTGCAGGCATTGTTCATGCCGTCTCAGGATTTTTATTTGAGCAAGGCAGCAACATTGAAGAAGCGCAGCAGTTTTCAGATTTGAAAACCAATCGTTTCTTCATGCGCATCCGCTTTAGCTGCGAACGCGTGCCACACGATGATCTCGACACGTTATTAATGGCGTTTGCATCTGAAAACAAAATGCAGATGACCTTGCATGCCGCAAATCAGCCTATGCGAACCGTGCTCATGGTAAGCAAAGAGGGGCACTGCTTAAACGATCTACTTTTCCGATGGAAAAGTGGTCTGCTTAACTTAGATGTGCGCGCCATCATTAGTAATCATCGCGAGTTTTATCAACTGGCAGCGGGCTACAACGTACCATTCCATCACATTGCCGTCACAAAAGACAACAAAGCTGCAGCTGAAGCCAAAGCATTTGAAGTCATTCAAGCAGAAGGCGCTGAGTTAGTTGTGCTCGCCCGTTATATGCAAATTCTGAGTGATGACTTATGCGGCAAATTAGCTGGTCGGGCTATCAATATTCACCATAGCTTCTTACCTAGCTTTAAAGGCGCCAAGCCTTATCAGCAAGCTCATGAACGCGGCGTCAAGCTAATTGGCGCTACAGCGCACTACGTGACGGCGCACTTAGATGAAGGCCCAATCATTGAGCAAGACGTTACTCGCGTCGACCACAGTCGCACTGTTGAGGATTTGACAAGCCTTGGACGAGACACGGAGAGTCAAGTTTTAGCTCGCGCAGTTAAATGGCACAGCGAACACCGCGTACTCATGAATGGCACGCGGACTGTCGTGTTCCGCTAGGGCCGAAACTACTTAGCGGTGCTAATCGCCGTTTTTGTTAAGCTTGTTGGCGCAGTAAGACTGTTAACAGCAGCCGACAAATTCACTCGCGGCTTGGTCAAACCATTCCGGTTGTCTTTGATGCTCGTTCCAGTACTTGTCAAACGAGCCACCGTTTGGGCAGCCGTGTCCAAAGGCGCAGCGCCTGGGGCGCGTAACACAGCGATAGCCGCAGCGACATGTGGCGCAGCTTGCGACGTGCCTGCATAGCTAGAGCCTGCCGCGGTGATCACGGCACCAGGGGCAAACATCGTCATGAGACTAGCGTTATCAGAAAAACAAGCAATTTTGTCAGCTGTTGTTGCTACATCAGTACAGCCCCTCATCATCGTAGTAGCCGCATAGGTTCGGCTGCCCCAGTTGGCGCTATAGACCGCGCCAACACTAACGGCACCGGGTGCGCAAGCAGGCTCAGCAACTCCATCGGTCCAGCCCAAATTGCCAGCAGATACAACAGGCAAAATACCTACTGCACGCGCGCTGGCAAAAGGCGCCGTTGCCCAAGACAATGTGCAGCTTGACGTGTATTTTTTAGTCCAGTTAATACTCATATTAATGGACTTAATGTTATAGAGCGCTTGATTTGCAATCGCCCAGTTAATTCCAGCAATGATGTCCGTCGCATACGCGCCCGTACCAGGTGTAAACACATCCAGCACCGCCAATTTGGCACCTGGCGCTACAGCAGCCACGATGCCTGAGACGTTCGTGCCATGACCCGTATCATCCATCGAGTTATCAGACGGTGCCACATCAAAAGCAGCTACAACTTTGCAAGTTGCGGCTGGAACGCCAGGTGCGGTACATCCACCAAACGCCGCATTTGTATAGTTCACACCTGTATCTAAAACCACAACTGTGGTACCAGCGCCTGTATAGCCGGCCGTTGCCGCAGCGGGCTGGCCGATCAGTGTCAGATTTTCAGTGCCCGTATGATCGCCAACTGTATTCTCATAAACACCAACAACATTTTTATGCGACAAGAGCTTTACAAGCGCACGTCGATTGTTAACTTGAACATGCGCCATCGGCAGAGCATCGTAGTCACGTAGTTCCTGATAGTCGCCACCTGCAAATTGAGCCTTCACGCCTTGCTTAACAGCGCGATGACGAGCTTTTTTGGTGTCCAAATCAGCATCGTCGTCAACTGAAGAAAACTGAACGATGACGCCATTTGCGCCACCATTGCTCATCATCCGATCTAGATGGTCTGCGTCCGCTTTGTTTTTGCTCTCATCCGCCAAATCTCGACTGGCTTGTGACTTTGAATAACCCGAGTCATCATCTTTGGCTTCGGTTTTTGATGAGCTACTAAAAGGATTAAATCCGCTTTGTGCATAGATAGAAACAGATACGGCAGCCAGTGCCAACACAGCATACTTCGCAATTTTTCGCATGAATCACTCCGTGAATTAGATGGTTATCAATCAGTCTAGCACAACTCTGTAACACTTTGGCGTACATAGTTGCAAAGATGCCACATCTTCATGTGGGATGTGATTCATAAAAGGCTTCGTAGAATGCCAATATGAACGCTACAGCTCCACTTGCCCTGCCGTTAGATCTTAAATCCGCACTACTGGTCGTGTTGCCTGCCCATGCGCTGCTGTGGCAAGCCGAGGACACCGTCCCCTACGAATGCGATGGCCTCACCGCTTACCGCCAACGCCCTATGGCCGTGGCGCTGCCTGAGACCGAAGACCAAGTGCAAGGTGTGTTGCGCGTTTGCCACGCCGCGGGTGTGCCCGTGGTGGCACGCGGAGCAGGCACAGGGCTCTCGGGCGGTGCGATGCCGCTTGCCAACGGCGTGACGCTCTCGCTAGCCAAGTTCAACAGGCAAATTAGCATTGACATCGACTCTTGCACAGCCCGCGTCCAGTCTGGCGTGCGCAACCTCGCTATCTCGGAGGCCGCAGCCAGCCTCGGCCTCTACTACGCCCCCGACCCTAGCAGTCAAATCGCCTGCACCATTGGCGGCAATGTCACTGAAAACTCGGGCGGCGTGCATTGCCTTAAATATGGACTCACCCTGCACAACGTTTTAAAAGTGCGTGGCTTTACGGTCGAAGGCGACCCCATCGAGATTGGCTCAGACGCACTCGACACACCCGGCTTTGATTTACTACCCGTGCTGGTCGGCTCGGAAGGCATGCTTGCCGTCACGATGGAAGTCACCGTCAAACTCATCCCCAAACCCAAGCTTGCTCGCTGCATCATGGCCAGCTTTGATGACATGCGCAAAGCAGGCGATGCGGTCGCTTCGGTCATTGCCGCGGGCATCATCCCCGCAGGCCTTGAGATGATGGACAAGCCCATGACCGCTGCCGTGGAAGCCTTTGTCCATGCGGGATACGACCTGACTGCCGAAGCGATCTTGCTGTGCGAAAGCGACGGCACACCTGAAGAAGTAGCGGAAGAGATTGAGCGCATGACGGCAGTTTTGCAAGGCTGCGGCGCAACAGCCATTGCCGTATCGCGTGACGAAGCCGAGCGGCTCAAATTTTGGAGTGGCCGCAAAAACGCCTTCCCCGCATCGGGCCGCATTAGCCCCGACTACATGTGCATGGACTCCACCATTCCGCGCAAGCGCTTGGCCGACATCTTGCTGGCGATTCAAGGCATGGAGAAGAAATACGACCTCAAGTGCGCCAACGTCTTTCACGCGGGTGATGGCAATTTGCATCCGCTGATTTTGTTTGACGCCAACGATCCCGACCAACTGCACCGCTGCGAATTATTCGGCGCGGACATCCTAGAGACCAGCGTCGCCATGGGCGGCACAGTGACGGGCGAGCACGGCGTGGGGGTCGAAAAACTCAACTCCATGTGCGTGCAGTTCACCGCCGCAGAGAACGAATTTATGTTCGCCGTGAAGCGCGCGTTCGACCTGAAGGGCACACTCAACCCCGGCAAAGTCATCCCCACCTTGCAGCGCTGCGCCGAGTACGGCAAGATGGTGATCAAAGGCGGCCGGATGCCTCTCCCCGAATTAGAAAGGTTTTAACCATGAGCAAATTAGTTTTCATCACAGGCGCATCCAGCGGCATTGGGCAAGCCATGGCCGAGCGCTTTTACGCGGCTGGCTATTCGCTAGCTTTAGTCGCAAGGCGCGGCGAAGTGATTGAGCAGTGGACACAGGCGAAAGGCTTGCAAGCCAATAGATACAAGGTCTACAGCGCGGATGTGTCCGTTGTTGATAGCATCATTGCAGCAGCAAACGCTTGCATGGCAGCACAGGGCGTTCCCGATGTGGTGATTGCCAACGCAGGCATCAGCATCGGTATCGACACGGCAGAACGCGCCGACTTAGACGTGATGCGCGAGGTCTACGCCACCAACAACATCGGACTTGCCGCAACCTTCTCCGCGTTCATTCGCCCCATGCAAAGCAGAGGCAATGGCAAGTTGGTGGGCATCGCCAGCGTTGCGGGCATTCGCGGCCTGCCAGGGCACGGCGCGTATAGCTCCAGCAAAGCGGCGGTGATTAGCTATTGCGAATCACTGCGCGGCGAAATGAAAGAGTTCGGCATCGAGGTGCTCACCATCTTGCCCGGCTACATCGC
>CANBRV010000103.1 GCA_947372005.1 Comamonadaceae bacterium
TTGCGAGGGCTTGATGGATGAGTTCTGGAGATGGATTTTGCATAACTGCCAAGTGTACCGTCCATAGCAGTTTGAGCCTTCTAAAATAGGGGAATGACTACACCTGCCAAAGCCTCCTCATTGCCGTCCCCGCGCCAACTATTCGTTACAACCGCACTGCCTTACGCGAACGGCAATTTCCATATCGGTCACATCATGGAATACATCCAAGCCGATATTTGGGTGCGGTATCAGCGCATGTGCGGCAACGAGGTGAACTTTGTCTGCGCGGACGATGCGCATGGTGCGCCCATCATGATTGCGGCGCAAAAAGCGGGCGTGACGCCGCGTGCGTTTGTGGACAACATCGCAGCAGGCCGTGCGCAATATCTGGATGGCTTTCACATTAAGTTTGACAACTGGAGTCATACCGATAGCGAAGAGAACCACGTGCTTGCCAAAGAGATTTATCGAGATCTCAAAAAAGCAGGTTTGATTGAGACGAAAAGCATCGAACAGTTTTTTGACCCCGAAGCCTTAGAAGGCAAGGGCATGTTTCTCGCCGACCGCTTCATCAAAGGTGAATGCCCCAAGTGCGGCGCAAAAGATCAGTACGGCGACAACTGTGAAAACTGCGGTGCGGTGTATAGCCCGACCGACCTCAAAAATCCTTATTCCGCGTTGTCTGGCGCGACCCCTGTACTCAAAGCGTCCGAGCATTTCTTCTTCAGACTGTCTGATCCGCGCTGCGTCGAGTTTTTAGAAAAATGGACGCAAGACGGCAAACTGCAACCCGAAGTGGCGAACAAAGTCAAAGAGTGGTTTAGCACGCGCACCAATGCAGATGGCTCCACCAGCACGGGACTGGGTGATTGGGACATTTCTAGAGACGCGCCGTACTTCGGTATCGAGATTCCAGATGCACCAGGCAAATATTTTTATGTGTGGCTAGATGCGCCAGTGGGCTACCTGGCGTCGCTAAAGAATCTGCTGGACAAGCGTGGTGTGGATTTCAAGGCCTACATGGCAAATCCAAATTTAGAGCAGTACCACTTCATTGGCAAAGACATCGTGACGTTCCATACGTTGTTCTGGCCTGCGATGCTGAAATTTAGCGGACGCAAAACGCCTGACAATATCTTCGTGCACGGCTTTTTGACTGTGAACAACGGCGAAAAAATGAGTAAGAGCCGAGGAACGGGGCTTGATCCGCTCAAGTACCTAGGCCTTGGGATGAATCCCGAGTGGTTGCGTTATTACTTGGCGACTAAGCTGTCTGCTAAGAATGAGGATATTGATTTCAATGCTGAAGATTTCATGCTTAAAGTGAATTCGGATTTGATTGGTAAATATGTAAATATTGCTAGCCGAACGGCAGGTTTTATTTCCAAAAAATTCGATGGGCAATTAGCTGGAGGGTATGAAGATAGCCTCCAAGAAATGCAAATTATGAGTATGTTTGCAGATCATTTGAGCGTCATTAAAAAAGATATAGAGCTAAGAGATTTTGCAAAAGCGATCAGATTGACAATGACCCTCGCTGATGTTGCAAATTCGTATGTAAATGATCGAGCTCCTTGGGCGATTGCAAAAGATGAAACGAAGCGTGATGAACTTCATATTGTTTGCTCTTTTAGCTTGGTTCTTTTTAGACTTTTAACTTTGGCTCTTAAAGCTATTCTTCCAATAACGGCACGGCAAGTTGAAGCATTCATGAAGGTGGAATCTTTGAATTGGGATTTGGCTGATGAATTAATGGAAACAAAAAATCGGATTGCTAGCAAAAGTTTGCTTTCAGGTCATGCTATCGGCGAATACAAACATCTTATGCAGCGCGTAGACATCAAACAACTAGACGCTTTATTTGAAGCGCCAGCAGTTGTAGAAACTGCCCCGCAAGCCGCGCCAGATAATGATTCCAGCAGTAGCACGACGATTGAACCACTAGCACCCGAAATCACAATTGATGATTTTTCTAAGATCGATTTGCGCATTGCCAAGATCGTCAATTGCGAAGCCGTGGAGGGCTCAACCAAGCTCTTGCGTCTGACGCTCGATGCGGGTGAAGGAAAAACTCGTAACGTCTTTAGCGGCATCGCTAGCCACTACAAACCTGCTGACTTAATTGGCAAGCACACCGTCATGGTCGCCAATCTTGCCCCGCGCAAGATGAAGTTTGGCATTAGTGAAGGCATGGTGCTTGCCGCTAGTTCTGCGGATGAGAAATCCACTCCTGGCATTTATGTGCTCGAACCCGTAGCGGGCGCAGAGCCTGGGATGCGGATTCGCTAGTTAGGCCTTAGCTGCCGGACTGCTGTTGCGGGTCGCGTGAGTTTTCTGTGCGGATGACGACTTTGTCTGGATCGAAAACGGCGCTAAAAATCATGGCCTCGTTGCTACTATTGCGCCAGCGCCAGTGGTAGTTCAACTCGCTTGGTTTTAAGGGGTAAGTCACCATCTGGTGTGGCTTGCCGAGGATTTGGATGACTTCCATTTCAAGCATCCCTGTTTTAATTTTGTCAAAATTCTCCGGCTGCAAACGCTTGCGCTCGGCTTCCCACGCGGCTGGGTCGCAGCCGATTAAACCCAGTAGTGCGCTAAATACTCCCATCGTGACAAAACTCCTTTTGCTAACTTTCAATTCCACTGTCATCCCCTCGGTAAAATGCTACTTTAACCCCAAACCCTGTGACTATGAATATCTTTCGCCGCCCCGATTACCAATCTGAAACCACGCAGTTTATTGACAAGCTTAAAGTTGCCAAGCCAACGCTAGAAGCCGAACAATTGGCTGGACGTGGCTTGCTATGGGATAAAGCGATTAACCGCGATGCGGCTGCCGATATCGCTGCTGGCCGCGTGGCGCAAAAAGCTTACGTTTACGGCTCTAAATAAACATGCAATCTGAGCTGGATGTTGCTCTAGCGCCTGATGCGCCCGACTCACCGATGGTGGTCGATCAGGTCGCTTTGGCCAGGCTCTATGGTGAACCGCTGTTCGCCATGCCGCAAGACCTCTACATCCCGCCTGATGCGCTGGAGGTTTTCTTAGAGGCTTTTGAAGGCCCGCTGGATTTGCTGCTGTACCTCATCCGCAAGCAAAACTTCAATATCCTCGACATCCCGATGGCTGCGTTGACCAAGCAATATCTTGGCTATGTCGAAGAGATTCGTAATCACAACTTGGAGCTAGCTGCCGAATATTTGCTGATGGCGGCCATGCTGATTGAAATCAAGTCGCGCATGCTCTTGCCACCCAAAATATCGGGTGATGGCGCTGAAGCAGAAGACCCGCGTGCGGAACTGACACGTCGCCTGCTGGCCTATGAGCAAACCAAACTGCAAGCTGCGCAGATCAACGAGCTTCCTCAGCTTGGGCGTGATTTTTTGCGGACAGAAGTCTTTATCGAGCAATCCCTAGCGCCGCGCTGGCCTGAGGTGAATGCGATTGATTTGCGAGCCGCTTGGGCCGATCTGGTACGCCGTGCCAAGTTGGTGTCCAATCACCGTATTTCGCGCGAAGCTTTGTCGGTGCGTGAATACATGAGTCATTTGCTGCGTCAGCTTACCGAGCGGATGCAAAGTGGTCGTCCATTTGCACCGTTTGAGAGCTTGTTTGATCCAACCAAAGGAGTACCCGTTCTGGTTGTGACCTTTGTTGCCATGCTGGAGCTCTCGCGTGAAGCGCTGATTGAGGTCACACAAGCCGAGGCTTTCGCCCCGATTTATGTGCGCTTGGCTTATTCGCCTATTGAAGATGCGGCTAGCTGATCAGTCGTTTGCTGCTGGAGCACTTTGGAGTGAATTTTGCAGGTCGGCCTGTTGTTGCTCGTACATAGCTTGGAAGTTGACTTCAGACAGATGCACAGGCGGAAAGCCAGCGCGATTGATCACGTCAGCCACGTTGCTACGCAGATAGGGGTAGATGATTTGCGGGCAAGCAATACCCAAAAGCGGACCCATTTGGTCGGCAGACAGATTGCGAATTTCAAAAATGGCAGATTGCTTGGCTTCTACCAAAAAGACAGCTTTGTCTTTTAGCGAAGTGTGAACAGTCGCCGTTACGCTCACTTCATAAATGCCTTCCAACACGGGCAAGGTTTCGATGCTGAGTTGAATATCTAGCTGTGGCTGCTCGGTCTCTAAAAAGATGGACGGCGAGTTGGGCTGTTCCAGCGAGAGTTCTTTTAGATACACACGCTGGATTTGAAAAACAGGCTCGTGCGTGGCGGTTTCAGATGGCTTGGGTTGTGGTGTTGTTTTTGCTGTTGTCATGGTGCTTATCGTTGCAAATGAGTGAGGATTAATTAATGGGCGTTGAGTAGTGGAACGAGCTCGCCAGCCTTGTCGAGTGCCATTAGATCGTCGCAGCCGCCTACATGGGTGTTACCAATGTAGATTTGCGGTACGGTACGCCTGCCAGTTGCCTCCATCATCTGGGTACGAGCAGCAGGGTCAGTATCAATTCGAACTTCGTCAATGGCTAAAACGCCTTTGGCTTTTAAGATTTGCTTTGCGCGGATGCAAAACGGGCATACCGCTGTGGTGTATATCTTGACGGCTTGCATAGAGTTTTACGCTTTCTGGATAGGCATATTGGCATCACGCCATGATTTGAGTCCGCCTGTCAAATTTTGCGCCGCGGTGTAGCCCATTTTTTTTGCAGTCGCTGTGGCGGTTGCAGAGCGTTTACCCATAGGGCAAATAAAAATGATGGGCGTGTCCTTTTTCTTGACAACCGCAGCCAGCTTGGCTTCTAGCTCAGGGAGGGGAATATTTTTAGCGCCTTTGGCATGCGCAGCCGCGAACTCGTCAGGATTACTGACGTCAATCAAAACACCGCGTTCGCGGTTAATGAGCTGCACGGCCATTGCAGCAGTTAGGCCAGCTTTGCTCTCTTTGATGAGTGGCCAAACTAAGAGGCCACCCGAGGTGAGAGCGACCAAAATTAAATACCAGTTATCAGATAAAAATTTCACGCAGTTGCTTTCTAAAAAATAGCAAAAAAACTTGCCAACTCGCTATTTTAGAAGCACTACGTGGAATTCTGTTGTAAGTGCCTTTATTTCAGAGCCGCAACTCCTGCTTTGGCGACGACTTCATCTTGCGAACCCGTACCGCCAGAGCAACCAATGGCCCCGATGATTTTGCCGTCGTTGATAAGCGGAATACCGCCGCGTGAAGCAATAACATCATCCAGCGTAATCATGTAGTTCAATCCACTTTGAATGCCGTTTTCAAATAGCTTTGTCTCGCGACGGTATTTGGCGGCTGCACGTGCTTTGTGCATGCTGATATCGATCGATGCGATCTGCGCAGAATCCATACGTTTGAATGAGACAAGATTGGCGCCAGAGTCGACGACAGAGCAAATCAACTTCCAACCACGTGTTTTGGATTCGGCCACAGCCGCAGCGAGGATGGCATCGGCTCGATCAAGAGAAATAGGTGCGCCATAAGGCACATCAAAAGGCATTTTTTCGGGAACTGCATCAAGCGGATTAGGCGCTTGCGCTAGCGAGACTTGGGTCAGCACTAAACCTAAACTCAAGGACAAAAGACGTTTAAATGATTTCGAAGACATGTTTTCACTCCTAATAGTTATGGGAGGAAACAATGTAACATACAGACTGACGTGAAGATGAGAGTGGTGCCCAGGAAGGGACTCGAACCCCCACGATGTTACTCGCTAGTACCTGAAACTAGTGCGTCTACCAATTCCGCCACCTGGGCATCTCAGGAAATCAGCGGCAGATTGTACCAGTCAGAAGAAATTATGAAAACAAAAATCGAAAGCTCTCAAGAATCCGCAGGGCTACTCTCGGAATTTAAAGGCACCGTGCTCGGACACCGTGACGGGCATGGCTTCGTGCAGCGCGAAGATGGTGGGGCGGATGTGTATCTAGCCATGAACGAAATGCGTGCTGTGCTGCACGGTGACTCGGTCTTGGTACGTATCCAAAGGCTGGATCGCAAAGGCCGCCCCGAAGGGCATGTGCTCGATATCCTCGGTCGCCCCGAGCGCCCCATCATTGGACGATTGCTTAACGAAGGCGGCGTGTGGGTCGTCGCACCCGAAGACAAGCGCTATGGACAGGATATTTTGATTCCTAAGCTCACCAAAGCGCAGGCCGATGAGTGGACGGGCAAGGTCGTTGTCATTGCTTTGACCGAGAAGCCCGCGCTCTTTGCTCAGCCTATCGGGAAAATTACCGAGGTACTCGGCGCAGCAGATGATCCGGGCATGGAAATTGAAATTGCGGTGCGCAAGTTTGATGTGCCGCACCTGTTTAGCGATGCTTGCTTAAAAGCTGCCAAAACTTTGCCAGATAAGGTCTTGCCCAAAGATAAAAAGGGACGCGTGGATTTGACGGACGTGCCGCTGGTGACGATTGATGGCGAAGACGCACGCGATTTTGACGATGCGGTGTATGCCGAACCTGCGGTGATTGGCAAGGGTAAAAAAGCCAACGGCTGGCGTTTGCTCGTTGCGATTGCCGATGTGAGTCACTATGTCGAAACGGGCGCTGCCATTGACATTGACGCATACGAGCGAGCCACCAGCGTGTACTTCCCGCGCCGTGTGATCCCGATGTTGCCCGAAAAACTATCGAACGGACTGTGCTCGTTGAACCCCGAAGTCGAGCGCTTGTGCATGGTTTGTGACATGCTCATCACAAACGAAGGCGAGCTGCACGCGTATCAGTTTTATCCCGCAGTCATGTTTAGTCACGCGAGGTTTACCTACAACGAAGTCGCGGCGATTTTGACCAATACCAAAGGCTTGGAAGCGACGAAGCGAAACACGCAGAACCCAGTCCTGGTGCCGCATCTCGAGCATTTGCACGATGTGTACCGTGCGCTGCTTACGGCTCGCAACGTGCGCGGCGCGGTAGATTTTGATACCGTAGAAACGCAAATTATTTGCGACGAAAACGGCCGCATCGAGCGCATTGTGCCGCGCAAACGCAACGACGCGCATCGCTTGATTGAAGAGTGCATGTTGGCCGCCAATGTGTGCTCGGCAGACTTTATTGCCCAGAGCAAAAATCCAGGACTCTTCCGCGTACACGAAGGCCCGACGCCAGAGAAAAAAGAAATTCTGCGCAACTATTTAAAAGCCATTGGTGTGATCGCGACCTTGAGCGCAGAGCCTATTCCTGCTGAGTTTCAAGCGATTGCCAACGCAACCAAAGAGCGCCCCGATGCGGCGCAAATCCACACCATGCTGCTGCGCTCCATGCAGCAGGCGATATATACGCCAATTAACTCAGGACACTTCGGTTTGGCTTTTGAGGCGTACACGCACTTCACCAGCCCCATCCGCCGCTACCCCGATTTGCTGGTGCACCGCGTCATTAAAGCGACGCTGAACGAGACGACGTATAAGCTGCCCAATTTGCCCACGCCCACGCAGGCGCATACCAAGCTGAACCAGTGGATGGCGAAACGAAAACCACCTGCTTCTGCGCAAGGCACGCCAGATCAGCACTCCAGCAATGTTGGCAAGAAGCTATCGAAGCAACAGCTTGCTGACCAAGAGGCGTGGCAAGCCGCAGGACTGCACTGCTCGGCATGCGAGCGCCGCGCTGACGAAGCCAGCCGCGATGTCGAGCAATGGCTGAAATGCAAATACG
>CANBRV010000104.1 GCA_947372005.1 Comamonadaceae bacterium
GGGGGTCATGATGAGCACCGTAGGCGTGAAGTCCAGTGCCGTGCCAACAACCAAAATCAGGAACATCAAGATAAACATCAAGAGTGTCTTGTTGCCCATGAACGGCTCGACCAGTGCCCCCAGCTGCTGCGGGATATTCGCTGTCGTAATCAACCAAGCCGACACGCCCGCCGCAGCCACTAAGAACATGATGACAGCTGTCGTTTCTGCTGCGCGATAAAAAAGTGCGAATAAGTCTTTGAACTTGATTTCACGGTAAACGAATACACCCACGATGAGCGAGTACATCGCTGCAATCACAGCCGCTTCAGTCGGCGTAAAGAAGCCAAACTTGAGACCACCAATGATGACGATAGGCAGTACCATCGCCCACAGTGCATTACGCGTTTCACTCAAACGCGCAGCCATTGTGGCTTTGGGCTCGGCTTGCACGTTATCGGCTTTGATCGACCAACGCCACGCAATCATGATGGAGATACCCATCAGCACGCCTGGCACGATGCCAGCGATAAACAGTTTGGTGATGGAAACGCCGCCAGCAACACCAAAAATAATCATGCCAATAGAAGGCGGAATGACAGGAGCCAAAATGCCTCCGCATGCAATCAAACCACACGAGCGATTAATGTTGTACCCCGCCTTGCGCATCATGGGCACCAACACTGATGCCAGCGCCGCCGTATCGGCCACCGCAGAGCCTGAAAGGGATGCCATGATGATGGCCGCTGCCACCGCCACATAACCAAGACCGCCCCTTATATGGCCAATCCACGCCATGGCCATCGTGATGATGCGCCGCGTCATGCCGCCCGCGTTCATAAACTCGCCCGCCAGCATAAAAAATGGCACAGCCAAGAGTGGGAAGCTATTACTGCCATCCCACATGTTTTGAATAATGATTTCGGGGTTAGTCACACCCACATGGAACATCATCGCCAAGCCACAGCCAATCAAGGCAAAGGCGACGGGCATGCCAAGCGCCATAAGCCCTAGGAGCGAACCAATAAAAATAAGAATGGTCATTTTGCTACTCCCGTATGAAGAGTGTCTGCGTCAGATAGACCTTCTTCCATCACGTCGCACAACTCATCGTCTGCGACTTGTCCCAGCATCAAACGAATCAAATTAGAGAGGCAAATCAGACCAATCGCAATGCCCGTGATGTAACTCACGCCTTGCACCCAGAGCATGCTGATTTGCGCCACAGGCGAGGCATTGCCTTTGATGATGTCGTGCTGCAAATACGTGCCCCAGAAGATATAGCCACAGCACACCAGCATGACCGCTTGACTGATGCCCCAGCACACACGCTTACCAAACACAGGCAACATTTGCACCACCATGTCCACACCCAAATGGGCACGGCGGCGCATGCCAACAATCGCGCCTAAAAAGGTCATCCAAACAAAAGCGAAACGCGGGACTTCTTCCGCCAAATCCCAGCCTGTGTTGAAGCCAATACGAGCAACGACGTTGCCAAACACCATCACCAGCATCACAGTGATGCAAGCGACCATAATGATCTGCAAAAGCTTAAAAAAGCCTTCGGTCAATTGGTGAAGTATGTTTAGCATCGCTGCACTCCTCGTTTTTTTACTTAATTGCTTGCGCGTGCTTTGTCGATTTCAGCCATGAACTGCTTCACAAAAGGTTCGCCAATTTTGGGGGCGAACTCAGACACAACAGGTTTCACTTTGTCTTGAATGCGTTTAAGTTCGCTTGCGGACACCTCGTTCACCGTTACGCCTGCGGCGCGGAACTTAGTCACCACATCTTTGTCACCTTGCTCCAAAAGTTTGCGTTGCAAGAGTCCTGCCTCGGTTGCTGCTTTTTGCAAGCCCGCTTTGTCAGCCGCATTCAAGGTGTCCCAAAACTTTTTCGATGCTACCAAAGCCACAGGTGTATAGACGTGATTGGTCACAGAAATAAACTTTTGCACTTCCTGCATTTTGTTGGAATACATATGCACAAGTGGATTCTCTTGGCCATCGAGCGCTTTGGTCTCTAACGCAGGGAACACTTCGGAAAAGGCCATGGGCACTGCGTTTGCGCCAATCGCCTTCCAAGTTGCAAGCGCCACAGGGTTCGCCATGACGCGGATTTTGAGACCGCTCACGTCTTCCAATTTATTGACCGAGCGTTTGCTATTCGAGAGATCACGAAAACCCATACCTGTCCATGTCAATCCCACCAAACCTGATGGCTCAATTTTTTGAAAAATTTGTTTAGACGATGCGCCGTCTAGCACTGCATAGACTTCTTTTTCGCTAGCAAATAGAAAAGGCAAATCCCACACCTGCACTTCAGCTACTTTGGATGAAAGTGGCGCTAGCGTGCCGATGTACAACTCTTGCGTACCTGCCTGCACGGCCTGCAATTGCTTTTCATCACTACCCAAAACACCCGCGTGATAAACCGTCACTTTGACGTCGCCCTTCGTATAGGTGTTTGCCAACTCGGCAAATTTATTCATGGCAAGCGCCTGCGGGTGCGTGTCGGGCATCGCGTGACCAATTTTTGCTTTGACTTCTGCCAAAGCGACATTGCTCGCCAAGGCAAGCGCAGCAAGGGCTACAGCTAGAGTGGTTAAACGTCGTTTCATGAGAATCTCCTTAAATATAAAAATATCAATCTAAAAATCACAATGCCGAAATCATGCCGCCATCCACATAGATGGTTTGCCCATTCACGTAGTTAGACGCGTTCGAAGCCAAGAAGAGCGCCGCGCCCACCAATTCCTCTGGTAGTCCCCAGCGCTTGGCGGGCGTGCGCCCTTTGACCCATGCGTCAAACGTGGGGTTGTCTATCAAGGCTTGATTCATCTCGGTCACCATGTAGCCAGGGCCAATGGCATTGGCTTGGATGTTGTGCTCACCCCATTCCACGGCCATCGACTTCGTCAGCATCTTGATCGCGCCTTTGGCCGCCGTGTAAGGTGCTACCGTCGCGCGTGCGTGCTCGCTGGTGAGAGAAGCAATATTGATGATCTTGCCTGCGCGTCCACCTTGAATCATCCGTTTAGCGACTTCACGCGCCATCACAAAGCAGCTGGTCAAATTGGTGTCCATCACGCGCTGCCAGTCTTTGGTCTCTAGCTCAATCATGGGTTTACGGAATTGAATGCCCGCGTTGTTGATCAAGATGTCGATGTGCACGTCTGCCGCGTCCCACGCCATAAATGCCTCTAGGACAGCCTCTTCATCGTTCACATCAAAGCAAACACCCGAGGCTTGCAAGCCCTTGTCCAGCATGGCTTGCACGGAATTTTTCAAACGCACAGGATCAACGCCATTTAAGATAACTGTCGCACCTGCTTCAGCCAGACCTAGCGCCATCGCGTTGCCAAGACCTCGCGACGATCCCGTAATGAGCGCCGTTTTTCCTGTGAGATTAAAGAGTTGAATGGACATGTCAATGCGCTGCGGTCTTCTTTACCGTCACGTCGGAACGTTGGTACACGTCATCACGCAACTCCACACCAAGGCCAATACCTTCCATAGGATAGACAAAACCGTTTTCAATGCGTGGCACAACCGTCACGAGCTCTTTGTACCAACCCGTATAGAACGCCCGTACTGACTCTTGAATGAGCGTATTGGGTTGGCTAAACGACATATGAATCGCAGCAATAAACCCGACAGGACCAATGCAATCATGCGGGGCAAACGGACGGTGCCAAGTTTCCGCCAATGAGGCAATTTTGCGTCCTTCGGTCAGACCGCCCGACCAGCACAAATCGACCATCGCCACATGCAAGGCATCACGATCCAGCATATCTTTGTACGGCCAACGCGAACCGAGCGTCTCACTAGCGCAAACCCAGACATTCGTATTCCGAGCATATTCTGCAAGGGCTTGCGGCGAATTCATCTTGATCGGGTCTTCATACCACATGGGCTTGAACTGCTCAAGCTCCTTAGCAATCATCTTGGCAGTTGGCAAATTCCACAGCGAGTGAAATTCGACCATGATGTCCATTTTGTCGCCCACGGCTTTGCGAATTTTTTCAAACGGCTTGATAGCTTCTCGCATCTGCGCAGCCGAAATGTAAAGTCCTTGGTTCTCTTGCGCGGCAGGATCGAACGGCCAAATTTTCATGGCGTTGATACCGTTCTCTAACAAGTTTTCAGCCAGTGCGTCAGCGCGATTCATAAAGCCGTCTAAATCCTCATACGGCCCTTCGCTTTTTTCGCCCTTACCATCAATGCTCCAATTGGACACAGGACGGATATTGGTTGAGCGCACATATTTATAGCCCGCGCAGGTGTTGTAAACACGTAGCTTGTCTTTGCACAAGCCGCCCAGCATTTGATGCACAGGCTGCTTGCACACCTTGCCAAAAATATCCCATAGCGCAATGTCAACAGCCGATGCAGCGCGGTACTCCACGCCTGTGCTGGACTGCGCCATCGGCAAATTCACCATCTCTTTATTGAGCGCCTCAACATGCAAGGGATTCTTCCCAAGCAACCGCTGGGCTAGCGTTTCGTGAATGTGCGCCTCCACTGCACCCGCACCATAAAACGTTTCGCCAAGGCCAATAAAACCTTCGTCCGTGTGCACCCGCACCCAAAGAACATTGGAGAACTCTGCAACGCGGATGGTTTCGATTTCAGTGATTTTCATAAGAATTTTGATGACGTAGTCGTTTTATTTGCGTGCTCTAAATTTTTTGATCTCACCATAAAACGATTGAACAAATTCGGAGCCAATCGCCTCGCTGTTTTTATCAATCACAGGCTGCACAGCAACGCGAATTTTGTCCAACTCGGCAGTTGGCATTTCAGAAATACTCATGCCTCTGCTTTTGAGCTGATTGACCACATCTGCACCTTGGCGCAGCTCTTCGGCGCGTTGGAAGGTGCGCGTGTCATTGGCGGCTTTTTGCACCGCCGTGCGCTGCTCAGGCGTGAGGCTTGCCCACCACTTGCTAGAGGCCACCAGCGCCACAGGCGTATAGACGTGATTGGTAATCGTCAGGTACTTTTGCACCTCGTACATTTTGTTGGCATACATATCGACAAACGGATGCTCGTAACCGTCCAGCGCCTTGGTCTCCAGCGCAGGATAAACCTCGGTAAAAGCCATCGGCACCGCGTTCATACCCATCGCTTTAAAGCTTGCAATCGCCATCGGGCTTTGCATCACGCGCACTTTAAGGCCGTTCATGTCCGCAACAGTTTTGACAGGGCGTTTGCTATTGGACATATTGCGAAACGCACCGCCCGACCACACAAGCCCTTGCAAGTTCATGTCTGCAAGACTTGCCAGCATCTTGCTGCCCACGGGGCCATCGAGCACGTATGCCGCTTCAGCGTCTGATCCAAACAAGAATGGGAAATCAAAAATCTGCATTTCTTTCTTACGTACCGAGATCGGTGCGAGCGATCCCATGTAGAGGTCTTGCACGCCGCTTTGCACGGCTGTCAGCATTTTTTCTTCAGAACCCAAAGACGAATTACCGTAGACATCCATCACCACCTTGCTACCCGTTGCTTTGGATACCTGTGCGGCAAAGTACTTCATTGCACTAGACCTAGGATGGTCATCAGAAAACGAATGCCCAAGCTTGGCATGGCGAGCGTCTTGTGCATTTGAGAGCGAAAGTCCTGCTGTACACAGCAAGATACTGGTTGCTGCAACCAGCGTTTTAACGAATGCGCGATGTGAAATTTGTTTCATAAAAATCTCCTTAAAAGATGTTGCTAGTCTATTGTGATATTTCACAGAATCAAAAATTTAAAGCTAAATTAAAGCTAGGACTTACCCTTAGAGCATCCGAAGTTAAGATTCAAAATATGACAACAAAAACAGATTTAGCCTATGACCGCATCGAATCCATGCTGGTCAGCGGTGCACTTGCACCAGGTCGTTTTATCGCCACCTATGAGCTGCAATCCATGCTGGATATGGGTCGCACGCCTGTGCATCAAGCGGTGACGCGCTTAGCAGGCGAAGCACTCATCATCATCAAACCGCGCCACGGCTTGCAGATTGCGCCTATCAATTTGAAGCGCGAGCACCTACTCTTGCAGCTACGCCGCGATGTCGAGCGCTTTGTGGTGCAGCTTGCTACCGAGCGAGCGAGCAGTGTCCAGCGCAAAGAAATGCACAAACTGTGCGAGCAACTCAAGAGCGCTAAAACCATGAGCCTTGCTAAATTCAATGTGATTGATCACCGCATCGATCAGCTTTTTTTAGAGGCTGCTAACGAGCCCTATGTCGCCGCCACACTGCGCCCACTGCATACGCTGTTTCGCCGCATCGGTTGGCTCTATCACTCGCAAACAGCGCAGGTCACTGCTTTGCAAGCCTCCATTGATGGGCATGTGGCGGTGCTGGATGCGGTCGCGTCCAATCAAGTCAAACAAGCAGTGCGTGCCACGGATGCGCTGATGAACTTTGTGGACGATATGTTTGATACTTTAGAGCAGCAGCTCAAGCCTGAGCAGATGGACTGCAACGCTATACCTAAAGCCGAATGACTTGCTCTCTAGTCGGCAGCGGTGCAACCGCGCCAAAGCCTTGTACTGCAAGGCTTGCAGCCACATTGGCGTAGCGGGCAGCCTCAGCTAACGAGTCGCCTGCCGCTATTCTTGCCAGCAAGTTACCGCAAAAACAATCGCCTGCACCTGTGGCATCGATGGCGTCTACTAAACGCGGGGCTACAGCGATGCGAGTTTTGCCATCGCTGATCACGCAGCCCTCGCTGCCTAGCTTCAGCACCACGGTTTTTGCACCACGTGCGTGACACCAATCCAAGATGGCATTAGGTTCTATGTCGGCTTGCAGGCCATGCGTACTGTGGCTTGCAGCAGTGCCATTTATCAAAATCTCAATGTCTTCACGGCTTGGTAAGAAGAGATCGCAAAGACCGATGGCCTCGGTAAGCACTTGCTTGGCACGTTCCAAAGGCCACAGCTTCAATCGCAAATTGGAATCGAGCGACACCATCGTGCCCACTTGCTTGGCATAGCGCATGGCAGCTAAAACCGTATCGGTTGCAGACTCCGATATAGCGAGTGAGATACCTGAGACATGCAAAATTTTTGCTTGTTCGATTGCAGCTTTTGGCAACCAGTCAGGCGTCATGCGGCTCGCCGCCGAGCCTTTACGCATATAGTGAAATTCATGTCCACTCTTGCCATGCGTGACAAAGTACATGCCTGTGGGTTGTACCGCGTCGATCTCGATGTCTGAGGTATCCACGCCTTCGCCCTGCCAAAGCGTTAGCAGCTTCTCGCCCACCCAGTCACTGCCGACGCGCGTGAGGTACGCCGCCCTCGCTCCTGCCCTGCTCGCAGCGATGATGGCGTTACTGGTATCGCCTCCAAAGCCTTGCTGATATTGGCTTTGCGCAGGGTCGGTTTGATTGAATTCAACCATCGCCTCACCTAAAGCGATGACATCGAAACGCCTAACTTCACTCGTCAAATTCATACGGCTACCTCGGCTGCTGCATCTGTAGCCGAGTCAGTCGCCAATCGAGCCAAAGCGGTAATCTCATCCCATCGTCCAGCTTCTACGAGATGCGCAGGCGTGAGCCACGAGCCGCCCACCATC
>CANBRV010000105.1 GCA_947372005.1 Comamonadaceae bacterium
TTAAAGATCACTTGCAAGAGCACGATGAGCGTAAACGCAGCCATCAGAGCCGCAGTTAAGCGCTGCGCCAGCCAGCCTTTGAGGGCGTTGTTCGATTTTTTAGAAGTTGTTGTCATACAAAAAGCCTTAATCAATACAGACCAAATAGCTTGGCAGCTAAAGCAGCAGTCAAAACCCAGCTAATTGCGAAAGTTGCTTTAGCTGAAGAGGTCGCAAACGACTTAGTCACCGCCTTGTGGCTCACGTCCATCCACAGGTGACGCAGACCAGCAGTCAAGTGGTGCAAATACGACCAAATCAGAGCCAGCGCCACCAGCTTGAAAAACCAGCCTGGCACAAAACCCGCGCCAATATTGAACAAAGCTGTAAAAGTTGCGTATGAAAATTCAGAAGAAATTGACTTATCAAACATCCAAATGATGAAAGGCAAGAGGAGAAACATGATCGCACCGCTAGCACGGTGGAGGATGGAGACCCAAGCCCCAGCCGTCATGCGGTAGGTCGTCAGGTCGGTAAACGCGTTGATATTGCGGAATTCGGGTCGCGAATTAGACATTTTTTTAGGCTTTCGAAGTTGCAAACCGCGCCATTGTAAAACACGCGGGTTTTCACTAGGCTGACAAAGTCACCTTGAAGATCCTATTCCTGAGTTTTTAACCAACTTTCAAGTCGCCCAACGCCTTCGGCCAAGCGCTCAACATCTTTCGAGGCAAAGCACCAACGCATCCAACCCTCGCCTATCGCCACAGGCGCTAAATCAAACGCGCTACCTGGCGCTAAACCAAGCCCTACTTCGCTTACCAGACGCTTGGCAAGCGAAAGCGCATCATCAAACCCTTTGATTTTGAAGAAAGCGTACATTCCACCTTTAGCAGCTTGTACCTCTACATTTGGCAAAGCTTGCAGCAAAGGCACGAGCGTATCGCGGCATAACTTGAAGTGCTTCACTAATGGCGGCGTAATGTCACCCTCGCGGCGCAAGGCTTCCAGTGCAGCCTTTTGCACAAAGCTCGGCGCGCAAGACGTATTGAACTCAATCAGCTTGCCCATGGCCTCCAAACAGCTTGGCGGCAACACCAGCCAACCAAGCCGCCAGCCTGTCATCAAAAAAGTTTTGGAAAAACTATGCGTCACGATGAGGCGATCTTCTGGCTGAGCAATATCTAAAAACGACGGTGCACAGCCATGCGGATTGCGTATATCAATGGGCTCATAGTAGAGCCGCTCGTACACCTCATCGGCAATGATCCACGTGCCCGTTTTTCGGCAATGCTCAAGAATCGTTTGCTGCTCGCCACGCGTTAAAGTCCAGCCCGTTGGGTTATTGGGCGCGTTTATTAATAGCAGCTTAGTAAAAGGTGTAATCGCCTCGCAAAGCTTATGGATATTGAGCTTCCACTCGCCCGCTTCAGCATAAAGCGGCACAGCTTTCACCACCGCACCCATGATGATGGCTTGCTGCGGCAAGTTCGGCCAAATGGGCGTCACGCACACCACTTCATCGCCCGCATTCACAACCATTTGCGTTGCCAACATCAAACCACTGACCCCGCCTGAGGTGATCGCAATTCGCGAAGTCCCAATCGGATTGACCTTAGAGCCATGCAACCGTGCCATGTAGACAGCAACCGACTCGCGCAGTTCAGCTAAGCCTAAATTGGCTGTGTAGAAGGTCTCCCCTGCCTCGATTGAAGTCATCGCTGCTGCGCGAACCGCAGGATGCGTGACTTCGTCGCTTTCGCCAAACCAAAATTTCAAAATATCAGGCCTGTCGATTGCGCTATTGACGACTTCACGGATTTGCGAACCTGCAAGGGATTGAATGATTTTTCTCATACTGGAATCTTAATCGCCATAATTCGCAGGATGAACATGACCACCCTCTACGGCATTCCCAATTGCGACACCGTCAAAAAGGCTCGTGCTTACCTCGCTGCGCAAAACATAGCCTACGTTTTTCACGATTTCAAAAAACAAGGAGTTCCCGAAACCCTTATGGATATTGCTCTAGCGCAGATCGACTGGGAGAAATTGCTTAACCGCAAAGGTACCACCTGGCGCAAGTTGGATGCTGCCGTGCAAGCCATGGTTGTAGATGCGCCCAGTGCAAAAGCACTCATGATGCGTGAGCCAAGTATCATCAAACGCCCTGTCATTCAGTGGACAGAAACTAGGGTTAGTGTGGGTTTCACACCAGCCGAATGGGCGTAGCATGATGACTCCACCTTAGGGGTCTCTCATGCTTAAAAAAACAACGGCTCTGCTCCTACTTAGCTTTGCCAGCGCCCTTATTCTGGCGCAAACATCCTCCCCGGCCAATCCAACGCTACGTCTACGCGGTGTGATTGAAAAGCTGGATGGAGGCTCGGTCACCATCAAAGAGCGGCGCGGCGACGTCATCACGCTTGTAATGCTAGACAACACGCCAATGAACGAGATCTATCCCATCGACATCAGCGAAATAAAAGCCGGTAGCTACATTGGCACCGCAGCGATGCCAAAAACCGATGGCACGCTGGAAGCATTGGAAGTTTTAGTCTTTCCAGAAGCCATGCGCGGCACGGGTGAAGGCCACAACCCTTGGGATTTACAGAAAGATAGCACCATGACCAATGCAGCTGTAGCTGATCTAGTTATCGCTCCGCAAGGTCGCCGCCTCACACTTAAATACAAAGGTGGCGAACAAATTGTCAACGTAGCGCAAAGTGCGCCCATCGTGACTTTCCGGCCAGGCGAAAAAAGCCTACTGGTTGTTGGCGCCAAAGTACTGATTCAAGCGCAAGAGAAAGACGGCAAACCCACCGTACTGCGGATGACCATTGGACGCAATGGCTTTGCGCCACCGATGTAATTTTTTCTTTATTTCACGCAAAGAGGAGATCGACATGGCCACACCACGCTTAACCGCCAAAGATTTTGACCAAGAATTATTGATTTTGTTTGACGCGTATGTTCATGGTGTGGTGGATAGACGAGGTTTTTTAGAGCGCGCTCAAAAGTACGCAACCGCAGGAGTAACGGCCGTTGGATTGCTGGCAGCACTCAGCCCCAACTTTGCACTTGCGCAGCAAATTAAGCCTGATGATGCGCGAATCAAAACCGAATGGATAACCTACCAATCGCCGCAAGGCTCTGGCTCAATCAAAGGCTACTTGGCGCGTCCTGCAAGTTCGGGAGTTGGTGCAGGTGCAGCCAAGCTTCCAGCGATTTTGGTCGTGCATGAAAACCGTGGCCTGAACCCTCATATCGAAGATATCGTGCGCCGCTTCGCATTGGAGGGTTATATGGCGTTTGCCCCCGATGCACTCACCCCACTAGGCGGCTACCCTGGCGATGAAGACAAAGCTCGGGAAGCCTTTGCTAAGCTTGATCAAACCAAGGTGCGCGAAGACTTCATTGCTGGCGCTGGTTGGTTCAAAGCAAGGCCAGACGGTACTGGCAAGATGGGAGTTACAGGGTTTTGTTTTGGCGGCGGCGTGGCACATATGCTCGCAACTCGCATGCCTGATCTCAACGCAGCCGCGCCCTTTTATGGCAATCATCCAGCCGCCGAGGAGGCAGTCAAAGTCAAAGCGCCGCTGCTTATTCACTTTGCGGGCATCGATGAGCGGATCAATGCGGCATGGCCAGCCTACGAGGCAGCACTCAAAGCAGCAGGGGGACGCTACACTGCGCACAGTTACGCGGGCACCCAACACGGCTTTCATAACGACACCACGCCAAGATTTGATGCTTCTGCGGCAAAACTAGCTTGGGAGCGAACGCTCGCGTTTTTTGCTCAACACTTAGGAAGCTAGTCAAATTCTTTTTTACTCACCTCCTATGAACATAGGATAGTCAAAACAGCAAAGTTGCCAAATAATGACTGAATGCTTCTTTTTTAAGGTTCTTTGCTATGCGCCATTTTTATATCCGCAACTCTTTTACAACTGCTGTATGTAGCTTGCTATTCGGACTTGCGTTCATGCTGGGTACTACACCCGCGCTGGCGCAAAGCGAAGCTGATCAAACGGAGCAAAGTTTTAAAAAATTAAGCGATGAGGATATCGCGAAATATCGCGCAGTTCTTGCTGAGCCTCTCAAAAAAGATGTAACGACTCTCAATTTAGAAGCGCAGTTGTTTGACAAGTACCACGCGGCTAGGGCTCTTGGTGATGAATCGGTTCTGTTTGCCTTTTTGCGCGAAGCCATGACCTTGACAAAAGACAATGGCATGGCTTCGCAATATATTATGTCGCTGCAAAGACGCGGTGACTTTGCAGAGGCTTTAAAAGTCAGACTGGACACCGTCAATAACGCCGCAAACCCTATCCAGCGTGCACTCTATAGCGTTATGTTGGCAGAAGACTACTTCACCATATTCCGTCTTGAATTAGCGCGTGAGTGGTTAGCTAAAGCCCAATCGATCATCACAAGTGGCATGCCTGCGCGGTTGAACACGCAAGCTCAAGGCGTCATAGCACGCGCGACTGCGCGCGCGCATGCGCTTCGAGCGCGAATGGCCTCTAGCGCTGGCAAACACGATGTCGCCATTCAAGCCATTGCAGAGGCTATTCAGGCTTCTCGCAAGGAAGTTGAGTATCTAAAAGGTGCGGGGGATTTCCAAAGAACCAACTCCGTACAAGGATTGATGTACACCGTAGGCCTGCGCGTTTCAATTTTGACAGCCGCACACAGCCCGGAGTTAAACGACGCGATGCGCGACTTTATGCGTGTCATGCAAGAAAACTCACTTTCGCCGTTTTTTCAAGCCAATGCTTTGATTGGCATAGGACGTGTTCGTTTTGCCCAAAGGGAGTTTGCTCAGTCCAGCCAGCTCGTGAGCCAAAGTTTAAATAAACTCGCGCAGCTGAATATCGATGCTTCAGCACCTCTTGCCAGCAGTGCGAGAGCTGTGCTTGCCACAGCGCTAATTGGCCAACAAAAATATTCTGAAGCCCTTGCCGAATTCAGCAAGCTAGACGCTATAGCTGGTAACGACGCTGCTCTTCAACAGCGTATGCGCTACCCCTTTGACCGAGCCACCGTTTACCTCTACAACAACAAACCACTGGAGGCTTCGCCACTATTGGCTTCGGCGGCAGTAGGCATGGCAAAGCAATACGGCGTGCACCCCTCGGGCACGCAGCACTTCTTTGCCGCGCAGGCCAATGGTTTGCAAGGCGTTGCGCTATGGCGCGTGGGAACGGCCGAATCCAAAGCACAGGCTTATCCACTGCTGCAAGCTGCTGTGCTGGCCATCATGTCGCCTGAAAACGCAGATTATTTAGAAAATAGCGGCATCCGCAAAGAGCTGCGCGAGATGATCTTTAGCACCTACATCGAGGCAGCTGCGCAAACCAGTCCAGCAGATGCGCTGGCAGCGCTTGGCATTGCAGATTGGATGCGCGGCGGCTTGGTGCAAGAAGCATTAGGCGATGCGGCGGTGCGAGCAGCCGCATCCAACGATGCGCTATCTAACCTTGTGCGCCAAGACCAAGATGCACGTAACGAAATTAAAGGCTTGCGCAGCTTCTTGTCCGGCGATGCAGGCGGGTCAAATTCCACTTTGCCGCAAATTGCTACGCAAATGCGTGAACGGATAGGTGTGCTCGAGAAAACACGTGCCGATGTACAACTCAAAATAAAAGCCGCTTTCCCAGATTACGAAAAGCTCGTTCGGCCCTCCCCGCCCACAACCGCCAACATTCAAGCTAATTTGAAGGCAGACGAAGCATTAGTCGTGCTGCAACCCACTGATAACGCCGTCTATGTATGGGCTATCCCTAAAGATGGCGCAGGTGTTTTTAACCGTGCTAGTGTGACAAATGCGCAGCTGACAGCTCTCGTCAAACGCTTACGCGGCAGCTTAGACGTGGCAGGCGTTGAGGCTAATCGCCGCCCAGCGTTCGATCACGCCGCAGCGCAAGAAATCTATAGTCTGCTGCTAGCTCCTGTACAGCAAGGCTTGGCAGGAAAAACAAATTTAATCATCGCCGCTGGCGGTGTACTTGGGCAGATTCCGTTTGGTGTGCTGGAAACTGCAGCTGCGCCAAGAACCGTTGCGATGCAAAATGTTCCGTGGCTGATCAAGCAAGCTGCTATTACGCATGTGCCAAGCGTGGCGGCATGGCTATCAATGCGGGCACTGCCACATAAAGCAGCTGCGCAGCCTATGATGGCATGGGGTGACCCGTTGTTTAACTTGGCAATGGCTAGTACAGGAAAAAGCACTACAGGCGAAGTGCGCAAAGTGGTGCTAACCAGAGCTAGCACTTCCGTTGATTTAGATAAAGAAGACCCGCGCAGTGCCATCAGGTACGCTGATATTCCCGCCTTGCCCGAGACACGGGATGAGCTATCCGCTATTGCTAAAACGCTAGGAGCAGACATTGCAAAAGACTTAATCCTTGGTAGCGCCGCAACACGTGATAGCGTTCTGGCTCAAAACAAAAATGGCAGCCTTGCCATGCAGCGCGTCGTGGCATTTGCTACTCACGGCCTCATGGCAGGAGACCTTCCCAACCTTACGCAACCTGCGCTGGCTATGGCAGGAACAAGGGATGATGTCCAAAATGTGCTCGCACCGCTACTGACATTAGAAGATGTACTAACACTCAAACTGAATGCAGATTGGGTCGTACTGAGTGCATGCAACACTGCAGCAGCGGACGGCAAAGCAGAGGAAGCGCTTTCAGGTTTGGCTCGCGGTTTCTTTTATGCAGGAAGCCGAAGCTTATTAGTTACCCACTGGGCAGTCGACAGCGAGAGTGCGGTCACACTAACAACCGAGACGTTTAAAAACTATCAAAGCAAGCCTCAAGAGGCTAAAGCGGAGTCACTACGCCAAGCGATGCTGGTGGTGATGAACAACCCTGCAACGGCTCATCCAACTTATTGGGCGCCTTATGCGTTAGTGGGAGATGGAAGCCGATAATCCTTTGATGAATAAAACAGATGTTGCCATCATCGGAGGCGGTCCTGCTGGTTTGATGCTTGCTATCGAACTGGGCTGCCGAGGCATTCAGTGCGTGCTCATCGAGGAAAACTTAAACGCGCCAGCCTTCCCCAAAGCCAACGCCACCTCTGCTCGCACGATGGAGCACTACCGCAGACGCGGTCTCTCTGAGGCCATGCGTGCAACGGGCTTGGTGGCCGATCACCCGCAAGACATCGTGTACTGCACCAGGCTCTCTGGACGCGAGCTCACTCGGTTCACGATGCCATCACGTGCCGAGGCGCTGCATCAAACATCGTTTGGTGACTACGGCGAGGACGCTTGGCCAACCCCTGAGTTACCGCACCGTGGCAATCAAATGCTTATGGAGCCGATTCTTCGGGCGCATCTTTCGACATTTCCATCGGTCAAGTTGATGCTCGGATGTCGCGCCACCGCGCTTTCACAAAACGATCAAGAAGTCAGCTTAGAAATCACCAACACCCAAACGCATGAAGTCTCACATCTCACCGCACGTTATGCGGTCGGCTGCGACGGTCCA
>CANBRV010000106.1 GCA_947372005.1 Comamonadaceae bacterium
GCCAAATAAATCATGATGCCCGCGACCACGCAGGCCAAGGCCTTCAAGCCATCGTGCGCCAACTCTTCGCCAACTTGTGGGCCGACAAATTCGGTTCGGCGCATCACCACATCGGCAGCATCTACTTTGAGTGCGGACATGACCTTGTCTGACTGCTGCGCCGAACTGACGCCTTTTTGCGCAGGCAAACGAATCATCACATCGCGCGAGTTACCAAAATTCTGCACTTGGATGTCGGTGTAGCCAAGGCTAGAGACGGTGTTTCGTACCTTCGTCAAATCAGCCGCTTGGGAATAGCTGACCTCCATTACCGTGCCGCCCGTGAACTCTACGGATAAATGCAAGCCGTTGTAAAACAAGAAAAAGACAGCAGCTGCAAAGGTCAAAAACGAGATGACGTTAAAGATCAACGCATGGCGCATGAACGGGATGTCTTTGTGGATCTTAAAAAATTCCATGATGTGTATTCCTTGTCGTACTTATTTAGTTTCAGGCTTCCACACCGTACCAATGGATACTGTTTGCAGCTTCTTGCGACGTCCGTACCAAAGATTGACTAAGCCACGCGAGAACAGAACAGCAGAGAACATGCTGGTCAAAATGCCAAGGCAGTGCACCACCGCAAAGCCGCGCACAGGGCCTGAGCCAAAGGCAAGCAGCGCCAAACCAGCAATCAACGTGGTCACGTTGGAGTCCAAAATCGTCGCCCAAGCACGGTCGTAGCCCGTATGGATAGCAGCTTGTGGCGATGCGCCACTGCGCAGCTCCTCGCGCACGCGCTCGTTAATCAGCACGTTGGAGTCAATGGCCATACCGAGCGCAAGCGCCATTGCCGCCACACCAGGCAAAGTCAATGTAGCTTGCAGCATCGAGAGTACCGCCAGTAGCAATAGCAAGTTAACTGCCAAAGCGATACTGGAGAACATACCAAACATCAAGTAATAAATACTCATGAAGGCCATGATGACAATGAAGCCCCACGTCACAGAGTTAAAGCCTTTTTCGATATTTTCTGCACCAAGCGAAGGTCCAATCGTGCGCTCTTCAATAATTTCCATTGGCGCAGCAAGTGAGCCTGCGCGTAACAAAAGCGCGAGGTCATTGGCTTCAGTGATATTCATGGCACCTGAAATTTGGAAGCGATTGCCCAGTTCGGCTTGAATCACGGGAGCGGTAAGCACCTCTCCCTTGCCTTTTTCAAATAGTACGATGGCCATGCGCTTCTTTAAGTTTTCGCGGCTTACGTCACGCATGATGCGTCCGCCTTTGGCATCCACCGTTAGGTCGACCTTAGGCTGCTGATTTTGTTGGTCGATACCTGTTTGTGCATCGTTCAAGTTTTCACCCGTAATGATGACTTGCTTTTTCAAAATAACAGCACGGCCATCACGCTGGAACATACGATCCGAGCCAAACGGCACAGGTGCTTGCCCAAGTTCGGCCAAACGCCCCTCAGTACTTTCGTCTACCAAGCGCATCTCTAAGGTAGCGGTGCGACCCAAAATATCTTTGGCCTTGGCCGTGTCTTGCACACCAGGCAATTGCACCACGATGCGATCTACGCCTTGCTGCGCAATCACGGGTTCAGACACACCTAGCTCGTTGATACGGTTGTGCAGTGTGGTGATATTTTGTTTGAGTGCTTGCTCTTGCAGTTTGATGACGGCTGTTGGTTTAGGCGTCAGTGTGAGTTTGAACTCTGTTCCATCGGGCGTGACGGTGGCTTCGTAATCTTGCAACTGATCTTGAACCACATCTTTGGCGGCATTCAAAATAGCCATTTCACGGAACTTGATTTCTACATTGTTTTTATCGCGCGTAATGCCGCTGTGGCGAACATTTTTATCGCGCAGTAAAGTTCTCAGATCGTTGGACGTTGACTCTGCTTTTTTAGAGATCACATCTTTCATATCCACTTGCAGCATGAAGTGGACGCCGCCGCGCAAGTCCAACCCCAAGTACATGGGCGATGCGTGCAGCGCTGCAAGCCATTTGGGCGTGCGTGGCACCAAGTTAAGCGCAACGATGTAGTTAGCGTCGTTGTTATCAGGCACCAGCACTTTTTGCAAGGCATCTTTTGCTTTAAGTTGGCTATCCGTGTCTTTTAGCCGAGCCTTAATGGACGCGCCTTCTAACGCGATCGTATCCGCCGCCACCCCTGCGTCCTTGAGGGTTTGCTCAACCTTGCCAAGCAAGGCTGTGTCAACTTTGCTGCTAGCACGCAAAGATGACACCTGTACAGCAGGTGCTTCACCATATAAATTGGGCAGAGCATAAAGAACGGAGATCAGTAACACCACACCAATGATGATGTACTTCCAAAGCGGATAACGATTCATAAAAACCTCAAGAACTCAAAGTTAAGCGCGTGTGCCTTTTGGCAAAATTTGAGCAATCGCAAAGCGCTGGATTTGCATTTCAACGCCAGAGGCCACTTCAAGCGTCACGATGGAGTCGCCCATCTTGGTAATCGTGCCGATGATGCCGCCAGCGGTTGCGACTTCGTCGCCTTTGGCGAGCGCATCCAGCATGGCTTTGGTTTCTTTTTGGCGCTTCATTTGTGGGCGAATCATGACAAAGTACAGCACCACAAACATCAAGACCAATGGCAGCATGCCTTGCAAAGAACCCATGATGCCGTCGCCAGTAGATGCGGCTGCGGCAGGTGCGGTTTGAGCGATAGCTGAAGAAATAAACATGAAAACTCCAATAATTGAAAATAAAAAGCAACCACGCATTTTAGGTGGTTGCCGGCAAAGCTAAAGATTAGCTATTGTTCACACCAACACGCCATGCGCCTGTTGATCTGCATGGTACGAACTGCGAACCATCGCCCCCACAGCTGCATGGCTAAAGCCCATTTCATACGCCTTCGCCTCAAACATTTTGAACGTATCGGGATGGACATAGCGGCGCACGGGCAAGTGGCTGCTGGATGGTGCGAGGTATTGCCCAATGGTGAGCATGTCGATGTGGTGATCGCGCATGTCCTGCATGACTTGCAAAATCTCTTCGTCGGTCTCGCCAAGGCCCACCATAATGCCGCTCTTCGTTGGCACGCTGGGGTGTAGCGCTTTAAACTTTTTGAGTAAATTGAGGCTGAATTGATAGTCCGAACCTGGGCGTGCTTCTTTGTACAGACGCGGCGCAGTCTCTAGGTTGTGGTTCATCACATCGGGCGGTGCGAGCTTCAAAATCTCTAGCGCACGGTCGTCGCGGCCTCTAAAGTCGGGCACTAAGATTTCGATTTGCGTGGTGGGCGAGAGTTCGCGCACGGCACGGATGCAATCGACAAAATGCTGCGAGCCGCCATCGCGCAAGTCGTCGCGGTCAACGGATGTAATCACCACGTATTTGAGTTTGAGCGCGGCAATGGTCTTGGCAAGATTGTGCGGTTCATTTACATCCAGCGGATCAGGCCTGCCATGTCCCACATCGCAAAATGGGCAGCGCCGCGTGCACTTGTCGCCCATGATCATGAAGGTTGCCGTGCCCTTGCCAAAGCACTCGCCAATGTTGGGGCATGAGGCTTCTTCGCAGACAGTATTGAGTTTGTTCTCGCGCAGGATTTTTTTGATCTCGTTAAACCGCGTCGAGGCTGAGCCTGCTTTCACGCGAATCCAGTCGGGCTTTTTGAGCACCTCGGCCTGCACCACCTTGACGGGAATGCGTGACAGCTTGGCCCCGGCTTTTTGCTTGGCAAGCGGGTTGTAGGTTTCAACCGATTGCGCGGTGCGGACGACTTCTTGTGTACTCATCGTTGGATTTTACAATCGCACCTATGCCGACCATGCCCATGCGCACAGACCCCTATGCCAGAACCCCAGCCAAGTTATCCAAGACTGGCAAAACTTTTGCGTTGGTGCTGGCGCTGCACGTGGGGCTTTTAATGTTTGCGCAAACGCTTTGGCAGCAACATTCGCCTACGCCTTTGCGCGAGGTGGTTACGGCGGCTCTTGTGCCGATGTTTCAAGATGCGCCAGTGCCTGCACCTGTGACTCCGCCGACTACTTTGCGGCCGCCAGAACCCGCCAAAACACCACCCGCCCCGCAGGCCTCACCGGCTATACCTTCCCAAATGCCCGCCCCCGTAAACCAAGCACCATCTGCCTTGCCAGCCATTACGGCTGCGCCAGCAGCTGTGGCCATGCCTGCGGCCACAGCGCCTGCCACGCCAGCACCCGTTGCGCTTGCCGCACCTGCCCGCCCACCTGTGCTGGTAGCCGCTGCTGCGCGTATGGATTCGTGCGCTAAGCCGCACTATCCGCCTGCGTCTGAGCGGCTGCATGAGGAGGGCGTGGTGAGCCTCAAGTTTTTAATCAGTGAAAATGGGCAAGTATTGAGTGGTAGCGTGGAAAAATCGAGCGGCTACAAAAGGCTAGATGATGCAGCGCTGGCTGCCCTTACCTTGTGCAAATTTAGACCTGCCACGGTGGACGGTAAGCCGAGGCAAGAGTGGTCAGCTCTGCGGTACCGATGGGAACTTAACGATTAGGAATGCATATGAATATAGATAACCCTTATGGATTGATGGCGCTGTGGGCGCAGGGTGATTGGGTCGCAAAGGCCACACTCTTGGTGCTGGCGATCATGAGTCTTGGCTCGTGGACGATTATTTTGACCAAATCTTTAGAGCAGCAAAAGCTCAAAAAACAGGCTACGCAAGTCGATGCTTCGTTTTGGCATGCTGCCAGTTTGGCAGAGGGCGCCGAGCAGTTGCCCGCTGATAGCACTTACCGTTACGTCGCCGAATCGGCATTGACAACGGAGCACCGCGGTCGTACCTGCGAGCAAAGTATTGAGCGAGCGTTGGCTAAGGTGCAAAGCCGTTGGTCAGATGGCATGACGTTTTTGGCCACCGTCGGCTCTACTGCGCCATTTGTTGGATTGTTTGGCACGGTGTGGGGCATCTACAACGCGCTCGTCAAAATCGGCGTGTCGGGGCAAGCGAGTATTGATAAGGTGGCAGGTCCTGTGGGCGAAGCGCTCATCATGACGGCGCTGGGCTTGGCGGTGGCGGTGCCTGCGGTGCTGGGCTACAACTGGCTGGTGCGCCGTAATAAACTGGGGATGGAGCACTTGCGCGAGTTTGGTTCGGATGTGCACTCCACGCTAGAGCCTGCAAAAAAATAAGCGCAAGTTCTATGGCTTTGCCTTACCGAGCAGCCGCTGACGAGACGGCGATTTCTGAAATCAACACCACGCCGCTAGTGGACGTGATGCTTGTGCTACTCATTATCTTTTTGATCACGATTCCTGTGGTGACGACTTCGATCAAGGTTGATCTACCCAAAGAATCGAACACCGTGCGCGAAACCAAGCCTGAAAACATTGTGGTGTCGGTCGATAGCATGGGACGCATCTTTTGGTACGACACACCCATCACAAGCGCAGACCTCGGCAAGCGTTTATCTGGCGTGGCTTTCAAGCAACCACAGCCCGAAGTTCAGATTCGTGGTGACGGCAATGCGGACTACAAAAGCGTCGGACAGATTGTGAGTGCCGCTCGCGCCGCAGGCATTACCCATGTGGGATTTATTACGGAGCCGGCTGCCAAATGAGTATGAAATTAGCGTCTGATTCCGATTCTTTTGATGATCAGCCGATGTCGGAGATGAATACCACGCCGCTCATCGATGTCATGCTGGTGCTCTTGGTCATGCTCATCATCACGATTCCAATGCAGCTGCATTCGGTCAACATGAATATGCCAAAAGCAGCTGTAAGTGCGCCAAGGCAAAAGCCGCAGATCATCAAAATTGACATTGATGCCAATAGCCAAATTTTGTGGAATGGCGAACTGCTTGCTGACACAGCCTTGCTGCAAGCCAATCTAGATAAGGCTTCCCAAGCATCTGCCGATGTAGATGGGCAACCTGAAATTCATATCAAACCTAGCAACACAGCTAAATACGACAAAGTTGCCGCCGTGCTGGCTGCGGCGCAGCGAGCAGGGCTGAAGAAAATTGGTATGGTGAGTTCGGGTGTGAGTGCCGGGCTATGAAGCTGGTTGCTGATATTGGCGGCACACACGCCAGATTTGCCGTGCTAGATGCCACTGGCTTGCCGACGCAAATCCAAAATTTAAAGACAGCCGATTATGTTGATCTGGCGATGGCAATGACTGCGTATGTAGATGGCGCTGAGCCAATGAGCGCTGTAGCCGCTGTGATCTCCATTGCAGCGCCGCTCGCAGGTGATCGCGTTCAAATGACTAATGCAGCATGGGATTTTTCTATCCTCAAAACTGAGCGCGATTTAGGCTTGCACAGCCTGCGTTTGATTAACGATTTTGAAGCCTTGGCGCTGGCTGTGCCAACCTTGCAAAGCGATGAGCTGATGGCGATTGGTCATGCCTTGCCGCAGGATGCCCTGCAAACAAAGGCCATTATTGGGCCAGGTACAGGACTGGGGATGGCAGGTGTCATGCCTGTCGTGCAAGGTCATCAAACAGATTGGCACGCTATACCGTGTGAAGGCGGTCATGCCAGCATGGCGCCTACGACAGCGCGTGAAGCCACGTTGTTGCAGGCTGTATGGCATCTAGAGGCTGAAGCTAAGGGTGCGCGGCACATATGCTGGGAAGATTTTTTATCAGGTACAGGTTTGCCGCTCTTGCACCGCGCGGTGTGCTTGGTGGATGGATTCACCTACCAACCCATGACACCCGCGCAAATGGGCGAGGCAGCTTTGGTGCATGCAGATGCAGCCAGTCTTGCAACGCTGCGAACGTTTTGCGACATGCTAGGCGGTGCAGCGGGCGATCTTGCGCTGATGACGGGTGCACGCGGCGGTGTGTACATCAAGGGCGGGGTACTGGATCGCGTACTGGAGCTGTCGCCTGATTTTCTGCAAACATCCAAGTTTCGCGAGCGCTTTCTTGCCAAGGGTGCGTACCGTGCTTATATGCAGTCGATTCCAACTTGGTTTATTACAGCGCCGCAGATTGCCCTCAGAGGCTGCGCAACTTTGTTATGACACGCGCATTGCTTTCTCCTCTTGATCAAACGCTAGCCAGCATGGATGTGGCGCTGCGAACCTTGTTTGCTAAGCCACGTGCAGCAAGGCCTTTGCCTGGGTCTGCTCATTCAGCAACGGCTTTAACGGACAAAGAAAAGCGCCATGCAGCAGGCCTGATGCGTGTGAATCATGTGGGCGAAGTGTGTGCTCAGGCGCTGTATTCGGCGCAGGCATTGACGGCGACCACCGAAGCGCAGCGTGTGCAGTTTGAGCACGCTGCACGTGAAGAAACCGACCATTTGGCTTGGACGGCAGAGCGACTTGCGCAGTTGGATAGTCGTCCTTCGCTGCTCAATCCACTGTGGTACGCAGGCGCATTTGGACTAGGGTTAGTCGCAGGGCGATGCGGAGACCGAGTCAGCCTTGGTTTTGTGGTGGAG
>CANBRV010000107.1 GCA_947372005.1 Comamonadaceae bacterium
CGAACCTCATCCACCAAGGTTTTGAATTCGTCAATGTCCTCAAAGCTGCGGTACACGCTGGCAAAACGCACGTAGGCCACTTTGTCGAGCTTTTTGAGTTCGCGCATGACTAGCTCGCCAATGCGGCCGCTGGGGACTTCGCGCAAACCTGCGCTCATCAGCTTGTCCTCGATGCGCTCAATCGCCGAGTCGATTTGTTCGGTGCTGACGGGGCGTTTGCGTAGGGCGATGTGGAGTGAGCCACTCAGCTTGTCGCGCTGGTATTCGATACGGCGTCCGTCTTTTTTGACAATCCACGGAAAGCTGACATCGGGGCGCTCGTAAGTCGTGAAGCGCTTTTCGCACGAGGCACACACACGGCGGCGGCGAATGAACTCGCCTTCTTCTGCCACCCGCGTCTCCATCACTTGGGTCTCGGAGTGGGAGCAAAAGGGGCAGCGCACGGCTTAGTTTGCTTAGGTGAGCTTATTTATAAACAGGGAAGCGAGTGGTGAGCGCGTGAACTTTGGCGCGGACGGTCGCAATCAACGCTTCGTCTTTGGCGCCTTCCAGCACGTCAGCCACCAAGTTCGCTGTCAGGCGAGCTTCTTCGTCCTTAAAGCCGCGTGTCGTCATGGCTGGCGATCCAATACGGATGCCGCTGGTGACCATTGGCTTTTCAGGGTCGTTCGGGATGGCGTTTTTATTGACCGTGATGTGCGCTTGCCCAAGAGCCGCATCGGCCTCTTTTCCCGTAATGCCTTTCGAGCGCAAATCAACCAGCATCACGTGGCTTTGCGTGCCGCCGCTGACAATGCGCAGGCCGCGCTGGGTCAAAGTTTCTGCCATGATGCTGGCGTTTTTAATGACTTGCTGCTGGTAAATTTTGAACTCTGGTGAGAGCGCTTCTTTGAAAGCCACCGCTTTAGCCGCAATCACGTGCATGAGCGGACCGCCTTGTAGGCCTGGGAAGATGGCGCTGTTGATGGCTTTCTCGTACTCGGCCTTCATCAAAATCAAGCCACCGCGTGGGCCGCGCAAGGTTTTATGGGTGGTGGATGTCACGATGTCCGCATGCGGCACAGGGCTTGGGTACACGCCAGCGGCAATCAAACCTGCATAATGCGCCATGTCCACCATAAAGATCGCGCCAACTTCTTTGGCGATTTTGGCAAAACGGGCAAAGTCAATATGCAGGCTGTACGCCGAAGCGCCTGCAATGATGAGCTTGGGTTTGGACTCGCGAGCAGTTCGCTCCATCGCTTCGTAGTCAATCTCTTCCTTGGCGTTCAGGCCATAACTGACTACGTTAAACCATTTGCCGCTCATATTGAGCGCCATGCCGTGCGTGAGATGCCCGCCTTCCGCAAGGCTCATCCCCATGATGGTGTCGCCCGGCTTCAAGAAAGCTAAAAATACAGCTTCGTTCGCCGATGCGCCGCAATGCGGTTGCACGTTGGCAGCTTCTGCGTCAAACAATTGTTTGAGGCGGTCAATGGCGAGTTGCTCAGCCACGTCGACATATTCACAGCCGCCGTAGTAGCGCTTACCTGGGTAGCCTTCAGCATATTTGTTAGTCAGCTGAGAGCCCTGCGCATTCATAACGGCTGGCGAAGTGTAGTTTTCGCTCGCAATCAGCTCAATGTGCTGCTCTTGGCGGAGATGTTCTGCTTGGATAGCAGCAAAAATTTCAGGATCGGCTTCTTTAACTAGGATGCTTTTTTGGAACATGGCTGGGTTACTACAGGTAGGGAAATAGGATATTGGAAGATGTCAATTATGCGATGAGAGTGCGACCTGTTGCTTATTACGACCTAAAAGAATGCTGTCGAGACGTTGTTGCTCGACCAGCACTTTCTCTGAGTAACCACCATCGTCGCCCGTTGTCGTTCCAACATATTGTTTGAGACCACCCTCAATAGAGCCCGCTCTTGTAATGCAATCTAAGAGAACTTTTGCACCAACGCGAAGATTGCTGATAGGGTCAAATGCTGCCAACTTGCCCCCAAAATTTTCGTATTTATCAGTATGTACTTTGGTCATGACCTGCATCAAACCTTGTGCGCCTACCGAACTTTGTGCGAACGGATTAAATCCAGATTCGACTGCCATGACGGCCAAAATAAGCGTTGGTTGTAGCTGTAAACTACTCCCCGTCTCAAATGCCTGAGCAACAATCGCACTCATTGGCTCAGGCGCAACGCGATACTTTTTGCTAAGCCATTGAGTTAAATCGGCTTGCTCTTTCGGTAATTTATTTGGGCTAACAGCCGTCACACGATCAATCGCATCCATATCAGACCCCAAACCTGTGAGCTCCACTTGGCGATCTTGCAGCCAGCTGAGGAGGTGCCATTCACTAACGTTACGCCAATCAGGGCGAAACAGCAAAGCAGCGATGGCGATTACCACCAAGAAACCAAGCGATGACAGTGAACGATAAATGTTTTTTAACATTAGGGTTTACACGCATAAAGACGTGCTTTTGTGAAAACGAGCGAAGTTTAGCTTCAAAAAATTGGAATTGAAAAATTAAAAACTGATTATATACACAGTTATGTTGATGTAAAAAACTAGGCAAAGTACGGGAAAATAGAGGCTCTGCATATTCAACTAAGCTTAATTTAATGAACTTTGACCTTCCGACGCTTGATCAACTCACAGGCGGTATTTTTGGCGCCATCACTTCTAGCGAGCGCACGGCTCGTGTTCGCACTTGGCTTGACAGCAACCCGACAGCTGAGGTGATGCAAGCTGTTTACAAAGAGCTCTCCGCCCGGGACAAAGGCGCCTGCCGCCCACTGCGAGAAAAACTCGATGAGATCCGCAAGGCTAAAACACAAGATGGCTTGACCGAAGAGTGGGCAGATAAAGCGCAGGCGTTGTTAAGTCTGCCGCGCATGAATATTGCTGATGGAATGGCTTGGCAGCGCGATGCTGCCAAGGCAGGAGCGCCGCTGTCAAAAGAGCCTTTGGCAACTTTGAAGGCTCAGCTAGCCGATCGAGTCGCCAAGGTTGAAGACCTGCAACATTTGGTTGCGGTACAGCGCGAAGCCGCTGCTTTATTTGCGCAGCGACTAGAAACACTGAGTACAAAGCCAGTAGCCGAAGTTTTGGCACAGCGTGAGATCCTGATTCGTGATGCTGGGGATTGGAAGTCTAAGTCCCTCGAACTCACGACTCGCCCAGAATGGCAAGATAGTGATGCCAAACTTTTACCGCAGTTGCAAGCATCAGAGAGTCAACTAACGGCTATTTGGGGAGCTTTTTGCGCTGTCTTAGATACTGCTGAGGTGGCTCTTTCGGATGTGGATGCACCATTACCATCCATTCCCGTCTGGGCGGATGAAGTGCGAGTTCAGCGCGGCTTGGGGCAGCCACAGGCCAAGCTAGATAAGCCTTCCAAGCCAAAAATTGACCCCGAGCAGCGCAAAGCGGCGCACGATGCGGTTATCCCTATCCTCAATAAGCTGGAAGAAGAATTGGCTGCAGGGCATGGCAAAGCCACGGCGGGTGCCGCTAATAACCTGCGCCAAGCACTGAAAGAACACGGCGCATGGATAGATGGCAAGCTGGATCTAGCTTGTCATGCGGCACTCGGTGCGGCAGGTGAGTTAGAGGGTTGGCAGCGCTGGCGTGCCGACCAGATCCGTCAAAATTTGGTTGAGCAAGCGCAAGCGCTACTAGCCAAACCTTTGGGCGGACGTAAACAGCAAGAGGCCATCCGTGGTCTGCGAGATCAGTGGAAGCAAGCCGACCAAGGCGGTATTCCAAACCATGGCTTGTGGAAGCGATTTGATGATGCATGCAACGAAGCGCACAAGTTGGTCGAAGCTTGGCTAGAAGAGGTGAAAGCCAAAAGTGCCGTGGTGATTGCCGAGCGCACCGCACTGATTGACAAGCTAAAGGCATGGGGCGCAGAGCAGGTGGGTAAGTCCGATTGGAAAGGCATGCACCGCTCGCTACATCAATTTAGCAGCCAATGGCGCGAAGCTGGACATTTGGGCGAGCGCGATTTTGAGGCACTTCAAACGGCATGGAAAGCCGCTATTAAAGAAGCCGCTGAGCCATTAGACACGGCACAAAAAGGAACATTTGCCCGCAGGCAAGGTTTGATCGAACAAGCCAAAGAGATGGTGGAAGCAGTGGGTAAGGGCGCTGATTTGCGTATTAACTTTGTCCGCGATCTGCAGCAGCAATGGCAAGTGGAAGCGCAAAGCGTGCCGCTGGATCGCAAAACCGAACAAAAACAATGGGATAACTTCAAAGCCACGATTGACAGCGCATTTGCCAAAAAAGACGAGGTTCGTAATGCCGCGAGAGCCGCTTACGTGGCAACTTTGAGCGTTCACGATAAGGCGGTGCTAGAGGCATCAAAAGCTTTGGATGAAGCAAACGCCACAGGCGAAGCAGGCAAGATTCAAGCGGCCATGACAGCCTTGCAAGCCGCTTTGCGTGGGCAAGCGATTCAAGTAGCTGCTGCGCCGAAGGTTGAAGAGCCAGCGACTGTGGATGCTGCCATGCCAAGCGAAGCACCCACTGAGCTATCAATAGAAGGCGCTGAGGGTGTGCCCGCTGAAGTCGTTGCCGCGCCAGCGCCCGTTAAGGTCCCCAAGCCTTTGGTGGCGATGCGTAGTGACGATCGAAAATCGGCCAAAGCGCCTGAGCCTTCTAGATTTGGCAAACGCCCTGATGACCGTGGCGCTGCAGGCCAAGCTGGCCGTGGCTTTGGCGGCAGGGATGCTCGGGAGCCCCGTGAGGATAGGGGTCCAAGGCTGTCGGATGAGGCCTTCCACGCGCAACGTAAAGCCATGGAGCAAGCCGAGTTCGCACTCAAAAAGCTGCAAATGCAAGCGCATGGCGAAGTTGTCACCACTATTTTGACGGCGTGGCAAAACCGTGCAGCCGATAGTATTCCTGCGGCAAATGCACTCGGTAAAGCGGTAAACTCCGCCACCCGCACGCAGTGGACACAGGCGCTAGGCAAGCCCGAAGTGGCGGCGGATGCGGCTGGTACGGCGCTGTTGCGTTTAGAAATGGCAACAGGCGTGCCTACGCCAGCAGACTATCTAAACGACCGCCGCGCTTTGCAGCTCCAGTTGCTCACCAAGCGGAATGATCCTGCGCCAAGCCAGACGTGGGGTGCAGATGTGGCGAAGGTGCTCGAGTCGGCTTACTCTGAGGCAACAGCTAAGAGATTGCAGGCTAATTTGAAGGCGTTGCTGAAGGCTTAAGCCAACATCACGCCAACAACAGCGCCAGCGCCCAAGAGCCACAACAAGTGGATCTTGGTGCGCCAAACAAGCAAGGCTGCACCAGCTGACAACAACCAAAATGGCCAATCGGTGGGTTTGGCGTTTGCGGTTGTCAGCACATACGCTGTTGATACTAAAAGTGCCAACGTGACAGGGACAAGCCCTGCTTTAAACGCCTGCACACCTAAGCGCTTGTGATTGGCGGCCATCCAGCGCGTGATGCCCAATGTAAGCAAGCTGCTAGGTAAGAGGATTCCTAAAAATGAGCCTGCCATGGCTGCCAAAGCGCCCAGCCAGCCCGCGGATACCAAGCCGACGTTCCAACCCATGAGCGCAATAAACAAGACATTGGGGCCAGGCGCAGCTTGCGCAATGGCAATGGCGCTATTGAATTGTGCATCGGTGAGCCAACCGTGCTCGGTCACTAAATAGCGATGAATCTCGGGTGTAGTCGTAATCGCGCCGCCAATCGCCATGAGTGAGAGCTGCATAAAGTGGCTAAACAGCTCCCACCAATCTTGCATTGTTAGTTGCCACGCGCTCATTTAGAAGCCGTCCTTTGAAGTTGGCTTAGTTGATGGTAGGTCCAAAGCACGGCAGGAATCCCTACGCCAGCAATGGCCCAAATCAGCGGGAGCCGTAGCAAAGCGACAATACTAAATGTAGCAAGCGCTGCGGCTGTAAAAACGGGCGTGCCGATAGGATTTGATCGCACGGTCGGTAGCAGTTTTAAGCCGACAGCACCAATCATGCCTGCAGCAACTGCGCCCATGCCCTTAACGGCCCCTGCTACCACGGCTAGACTTGCAAACTGGCTATAAAGTACGGCGAGGGTTGAGACAAGGAATAGGGGCGCAGTAAACAAACCAGCAAGCGCAACGACGGCGCCCCGAAAGCCAAAATAGCGATCCCCCAAGATGATGCCTAAATTGACCACGTTGGGCCCTGGCAATACTTGCGAGACTGCCCATAGCTCGGCAAACTCAGTCTGAGTGAGCCAGCGTTTTTCCTCACACAAGACGCGCTGCACAACGGTGAGAACGCCGCCAAAACCTTGCAAAGCCATCGCTTGAAAACTGAGAAAGAGGTCGAGGAGAGAAGAGGGGTGCGCTGGTGCGGCAGAATAAGGAGAATGCATGATTCAATGGTAAACGATACTTTTAGCTATGACAGACAAAATTGATTGCGTGGTGATAGGGGCGGGGGTTGTAGGCCTTGCGGTGGCTAGGGCTGTGGCGCTGTCGCCCGCGTTTGCAGGGCGCGAAGTGATGGTGCTGGAAAGCGCCAATGCCATCGGTACAGGTACAAGTTCTCGTAATAGCGAGGTCATTCATGCTGGTATTTACTACCCGCAAGGTTCGCTCAAAGCCAAGCTCTGCGTGACAGGCAAGGCGATGCTGTACGCGTATTGCGAGGAGCGCGGCATTGGCTTTAAGCGCTGCGGCAAGCTGCTAGTCGCTACCAACGAGGCGCAAGTCGCGCAGTTGCAAGGCATCATCGCCAAGGCCGTAGCCAATGGCGTGAATGATTTGGTGCTGATCTCGCGCGAAGAGGCAAGGGAGCTTGAGCCTGCCCTTGAGTGCGTAGCTGCCGTTCATTCGCCCAGCACGGGGATTATTGATAGTCACGCCTTGATGCTCAGCTTGCAAGGCGACTTAGAAAATGCAGGTGGAATGGTCGTATTCAATACGGCTGTAAGCCATATGGAGTGTGGCCTGCAGGGCATACGTGTACACACCGAAGATGGCACAGAGTTAGAGGCTGAGAGCGTCATTAACTGCGCAGGATTACATGCGCCAAGCCTTGCGCGGCGGATTGCGGGATTGGATGCGTCGCATGTGCCGCCCGAGTTTTATTGCAAGGGAAACTACTTCACCTTAGGCGGACGCTCACCATTTAACCGCTTGATCTATCCCGTGCCAGAGGCAGCGGGTCTTGGCGTTCACTTGACGCTAGATTTAGGCGGGCAGGCCAAGTTTGGGCCTGATACCCAGTGGGTGGAGTCGTGCGACGATCTCGTCGTCGATCCATCAAGAGGCGATGCGTTTTATGCCGAGATTCGGAAATACTGGCCAGCTTTGCAAGATGGCTCATTAGTCACGGGTTACGCTGGTATTCGTCCCAAAATCAATAGTCAGCATGAGGCAGCCAAAGAT
>CANBRV010000108.1 GCA_947372005.1 Comamonadaceae bacterium
CATTTGATAAAGCGATCATCGTGCAAGCCAATCGTTAGCGAGCCAAAGATCAAAATCATCCCAAGCGTTACCTTCTGCATCGTCTCCAAGCGTCCTACCTTGAAATAAATGTAGGCCATCTGCGCAGCAGTTGCCGCCATCAAAACGCCAGTGGCCACGTACACACCGTACATTTTGTAAGCGCCGAAGAACAGCACGATGGGGAGGAAGTCGAGGAGTAAATTCATGTGGTGGATTCTAGGGTTTTAACTGCTCAGACGCTTTTTTAAGCCAAACCTCTAAGTTCTCAAGTAAGCCTGTTTGACTAAACGAGCAGCTTTCTTCGGTAAATAAGGCGCTGGATTCCAGTCGATCAAGTATATTGTTTAGCACTTCGCCAAACTGAGGTGGTAGGCTGGAGGTCAATGCCAGAGAGGCTCGCGCGGCATCGGTTAGTTCTGTGGTGCGAATCTCGCCTGCTTGAAATTGCACAAGTTTTGTTTTGATCGTGTTTAGTTGCTCAAGCGCTGTCATTTTTCAATCCATCCTAGCGCCAGAAGCTTTAACCGCTGCGGCCCAGCGGGGTGTTTCATTAGCTAGATATTTTGCAAAGTCATCGCTTCCTAAGAATGCAGGATCAGCCCCTTGGCTGACCATGCGGGTTTTGACTTCTGAGTTGTTTAGCACTTGCTTAAACGCATCGCTTAGTTTTGCGACGACATCTTTGGGTGTTCCTGCTGGGGCTAGGAAGCCGTAAAAGCCTACGACTTCGAAGCCTTTGATGCCACTTTCAATTACCGTCGGAACATCTGGCAGTGCAGGGTTGCGCTCGCGGCTTGTCACCGCGAGGGCGCGTACTTTGCCTTGCTTGTGGTAGTTGGCGGCTTGTGGAATGCTTTCGGCCATAAATTGCACTTGACCTGCCATCAAATCGGTAAATGCAGGTGCGCTGCCTCGGTAGGGGATGTGAACCATGAAGAGTCCCGTCGCGCTTTTAAACATCTCAGGCACGAGATGCGAAATGCCACCATTACCCGCCGAGCCATAGTTGACTTGGCCAGGGCGTGATTTGGTGTAGGTGATAAATTCTTTTAAATTGGTGACTGGTACTTTGGGATTGACAAGCAAAGCCAGCGGTTGCATTGCTGTTCGTGCAAGCGGCACGAAGTCTTTGAGTGTGTTGTAGGAGAGCTTGGAATAGAGCGCGCCATTAATCACCATCACGCCTGTATTGGCCAGCATGATGGTGTAGCCGTCGGGCGCTGATTTGGCTACGCTCTCCGCGCCCACTGCACCGCCAGCGCCGCTTTTATAGTCCACGATGAGGGGCTGACCTAGTACGGCTTGCAGCTTATCTGTGAGAAGTCTTGCATGCTGATCGAGCGGACCACCCGCAGGGAAGCCGATGATGAGCTTGATGGGTTTATCGGGATAGGCGGCAAAGGCAAAGGATGCGCCAAGGCAGGCGGTTGCAAGTACGAAAAGTCTAGATAGATATTTCATGTGGGCTCTCCATGCAAATGTTCATAAAAGTGACGTAGTACCCGTGCTGTCACGCCCCAAATATGGCGCTCTTTACCATCAAGATCAATCGATGGAATCCCATACCAGTCGCGGGTGTGCGTGCCATCGTCGTTGGTCCATGTCAGCTCGTGATGATTGTGATTGTCGGGACTGAGAATGTGCATGAGCGGCACTTCAAAAATCTCGCTGACCTCATCTTCTGACAGCGCTGGCGTGTAGTCAGGATTGACCAGTGCCACGATGGGCGTGATCTCAAACCCCGTACCCGTTTCGTGCCGAGGCAAAGCGCCTATAACTAGGCAATTGGCAACTGGCAGGCCAATCTCTTCCTCGGCTTCACGCAGGGCGGTGGCGATGGCGTTTTCGTCTTCCGCATCAATTTTCCCGCCAGGTAGTGCGATTTGCCCCGAGTGCTTACGCAGCTTGGTGGAGCGCATGGTGAGCAGTATGGTTAAACCGCTCTCACGTTGCATGATGGGGATTAAAACGGCAGATGGTTTTAGCGCGGGATTGTTGGGGATGTGTGCATCCGCCGTTTGGCCTGCGGGCAAGCTATGCGCTAGCGTTAGAGCCAAAAACGCCTCTGTGACCACATCCGCGGGTAATGCTTTGAAGCGTGCGTCTTTGGGCAAGATGGGTGCTTGCTTTGGATCGAAGTTAGGAATGCTCGAGAAGAGAGGCGGTTTTTTCATAAATCTAAAGTCACTTAACGAAAGACATAAAAAAACCGCCAACGCACGGAGGCGATGACGGTCTTTTTGTTGCGCAGATACGCAAAAAAACTTAAGACGCTGCGGCAACCTTTGGTGCTTTGCGTGTGAGCTTTTCTTTGATACGTGCCGACTTACCACTGCGCTCGCGCAAGTAGTAGAGTTTTGCACGGCGCACATCACCACGGCGCTTGACTTCGATCGAAGCAATCAATGGGCTGTATGTTTGGAACGTACGCTCCACGCCTTCGCCGTTAGAGATTTTGCGAACGATGAAATTGGAGTTGAGCGAACGATTGCGGATGGCAATCACAACGCCTTCAAAAGCCTGCACACGTTTGCGAGTTCCCTCAACCACGTTGACATTCACAATCACTGTATCGCCAGGTGCAAATTCGGGGATCACTTTGCCCAAACGAGCAATTTCTTCTTGTTCCAGAGTTTGGAGTAAGTTCATTTTTGAATCACTTTCAAGTTTGTCAGTTCGTACTCGCTACACAAAAGGCATCCAGTTGCGATCCTACAAAAAAGAGGAGAACGATGCGGCGGGCAGAGGAAAAGTCAACTGGGCATTATAGCTTTTTTGCAGTTATTAAGTCAGGACGCCGATTTGTCGTGAGCGCCAAACGCTGCGCTTGCCGCCAAGACTCAATTTTGGCGTGATTGCCCGACATCAGCACTTCGGGTACGCCAATGCCATTCCAGACTTCGGGGCGCGTGTAATGAGGGCAGTCCAAGAGCCCATCAAGAGCGGGATTGAAGCTGTCTTGCAAATGGCTTTGTTCGTCGGTCAGAACACCGGGCTGGAGCCGTGCTATCGCGTCCAAAAACGCGACAGCTGCAATCTCGCCGCCCGATAGTACAAAGTCGCCAAGACTGAGTTGGTGCGTGACGTGTGCATCGATGAAGCGCTGGTCTAAGCCTTCGTAGCGTCCACAAATCAGAATCGCCCCATTCGCAAACGCACCCTTTGAGTCAGCCCATGCTTCGACAACGGATTGCGCAATGGTTTGACCGATGGGGGAAAAGAGAGCGATGGGGACGACACCGCTGGAAGCCTTATCTGGTATGGCTTGTCGAGCATCTTTGATGGCCGCAAGGCAAGCAGACAAAGGCTCGGCGAGCATCACCATGCCAGGGCCGCCACCAAATGGGCGGTCGTCTACGCGCTTGTAATTGCCTGTGGCGTAGTCGCGTAACTGCCACAGATGAACATCGATTTGTTTAGATTCAAACGCCCGCCTTGTAATGCCTAACTTGAGGTAGGGTTCGATGAGTTCTGGAAAGAGGGTGACGATGTCAAAGCGCATGGAGGGATTATCAAGTTATCCTTGCCAGTTTTAAATCCACAGGAATTTTTATGAAAGCAACGTTCACGCTTGAGTCAAGCGATGTTAAAAAAATCATGGCTGCTGCGGAAGCGGAAGCGATCAAAAATAATTGGGCAGTCGTTATTGCAGTCGTCGATGCAGGCGGCTATTTGATGAGCTTGCAGCGCTTAGACGGCGTAGCGACCATTTCTAGCGAAATCGCACCAGCCAAAGCTCGCACCGCAGCACTGGGTCGCCGCGAGAGCAAAATTTACGAAGACATCATCAATGCGGGGCGGTATTCATTTCTTAGTGCGCCTACGCTCAAGGGCATGTTAGAGGGTGGGGTTCCCATCATGAAAGACGGACAGTGTATTGGTGCTGTGGGCGTGAGCGGTGTGAAATCGACTGAAGACGCGCAAATTGCCAAGGCAGGTATTGCGGTGCTGGGGTTGTAGGCTATGTTTCGTTCATTTTTCTTTGCTCGCAAATGGATGCATTGGTCGATTTTGGGGTCGGCACTGATTTTGTTTGTAACTTGGTACAAAGTTGAGCTGAACGTCAAAATCAACAATTGGTTTGGGACGTTTTATGACTCCTTGCAAAAGGTGTTGCAAAAGCCAGGTTCGATGACGCTATCTGAGTACATGGGTATGGCGATGACGTTTTTAGAAATCGCGAGTGTGTCGATTATTTTGGCGGTGTTGCTGGACTTTTTTACCAAGCATTTTGTGTTCCGTTGGCGTATGGCGATGAACGATTTTTATGCCGATAACTGGCATAAAGTTCGTCACATCGAGGGCGCATCGCAGCGCGTACAAGAGGACACTTTACGTTTTGCTCGTCTGATGGAGAGTCTTGGCGTGAGCTTTATGCGTAGCTTGATGACTTTGGCTGCGTTCTTGCCTATCTTGTGGCTTTTGTCAGAAAAGGTGGCGGAGTTGCCTTGGATTGGCAAGGTTGAGCATTCTTTGGTCTACGTCGCCGTCATTTTTGCTCTGTTTGGTACAGTGGTTTTGGCAGTCGTTGGTATCAAGTTGCCTGGACTAGAATTTAAGAATCAATTGGTTGAGGCGGCATACCGTAAGGAATTGGTGCTGGGCGAGGATGATGCGAATCGCGCCGCGCCGCCTACATTGAAGGAATTGTTCAATCAAGTCAAGATTAACAACTATCGCCTGTATTTCCACTACATGTATTTTGATGTCGCTAAGTGGAGCTACTTGCAGTTTGGCGTGTTGGTACCGCTGATTGCGCTTGGCCCCGCTGTCATTGCAGGTGCTTTGACATTTGGCGCGTGGCAGCAAATTGTGCGTGCTTTTGGTCAAGTTGAAAGCTCGTTTCAATACCTTGTTAACAGCTGGACCGACATCGTGGAGCTGATTTCGGTGTTTAAGCGTTTAAGAGCTTTTGAGCAGCGCATACGAGAAGCCTAACGACGAGATTTCATCCCCGCGCTATAATCATGGGCTTAGCCAATTTTGGCTGAACCTTGCTGCACCACACTTTAGACGCTGTGGGTAGCTTTTATCCTCAAGGAGAGTCTATGCGTCATTACGAAATCGTTTTGCTGATCCATCCCGATCAAAGCGAACAAGTCCCCGCCATGTTAGAGCGCTACAAGGGCATGATCACCGCTGGCGGCGGAGTCATTCACCGGGTAGAAGATTGGGGCCGCCGTCAATTGGCTTACCTAATTAACAAGCTCGCAAAAGCCCATTACTTGTGCCTCAACATCGAAGCGAATCAAGCTGTGATGGAAGAAATTGAGCACGCTTTCAAATTTAACGATGCTGTGCTGCGTCATTTGACTGTAGTCAAAAAGACAGCTGAAACCGCGCCATCTTTGATGATGAAAACGGTTGAGCGCGAAGAAGCGCGTAAAGCCCAGCAAGCCGAGTTTGCAGGGCAGTCGCGCGACTAAAGGTGAATCGCTACCAAGTTACAGGCACACTTACCGAGAGGCAATCATTGCGCTACACACCAGCTGGTGTTCCTGCGCTAGATATGCAAGTCGAGCATCTATCAGAAGACCAAGGTGGTCACGATGCAACGGTCAATCTCTCAGTAGTCGCTTTCGGACTGGTGGCACAAACCTTAAGTAACACGCCTCTAGGCAGCACACTCAAGTTAGATGGTTTTTTACGACACAGCGCCAAAAGTAAAAAACTGATCGTTCAAATTGAATCTTTTGAAATTATTTAAATAGGAGTCCATCATGGCCGGACCATCACGTTTTAAGAAAAATGCAGATAAGCGCCCAAAGCGCAACACCCAATCCTTGTTGTTTAAACGCAAGCGCTATTGCCGCTTTACCGTGGCTGATGTTGTTGAGATTGACTACAAAGACGTGGACACACTGCGCGACTTTTTAGCCGAAAACGGCAAAATCATCCCAGCCCGTTTGACAGGCACTCGCGCGATTTATCAGCGTCAACTCAACACCGCTATCAAGCGCGCGCGTCAATTGGCGCTCTTGCCTTACAGCGATCAGCACAGCATCTAAGAAGGGAACAACAATCATGCAAATTATTCTCTTAGAAAAAGTTGTCAACCTCGGTAACTTAGGTGATGTCGTTAAAGTGAAAGACGGTTACGCCCGTAACTTTTTGATTCCTGGTCGTCACGCTAAGCGTGCAACGGCTAATGCAATTAAAGAGTTCGAAGCGAAGCGTGCTGAGCTTGAAAAAGCGGCTGCCGACAAATTGGCAGCACAGCAAGCTGTGGGCGAGAAGCTTGCTGGGACAACCGTCAAGCTCACGCAAAAGGCAGGTGTGGACGGACGCTTGTTTGGCTCAGTGACGAATCACGACATCGCAGAAGAGCTGACGAAAGCTGGCTTCGCTGTGACGAAAGCGCAAATCCGCATGCCTACTGGCCCTATCAAAATGGTTGGCGACAGCGCGGTATCTGTAGCTTTGCACACAGATGTAGTGGTTGAGATCACTGTGTCTGTTTACGGTGAAACTGCGTAAACACTGATTTAAGTTTCAAAGTTAAACAGAGTTATCCACAGTCATTGCACAGGCTTGTGCAGTGACATTAGGGTTTTGATTCGTTAGGATCAAAACCCTTTTTTGTTTTTGTTATGTCACTCGAACTATCCTCTATTGAATCTACTTCTTTCGCGGGGCAATTTGCCGATTACGCGACAGATATGCCAACTGCGCAGCTGCGTATTCCGCCGCACTCAATGGAGGCAGAGTCCAGTGTGCTGGGCGGATTGTTGTTAGATAACAGCGCGTGGGATCGCATTGGTGATGCGGTGCAGGAGGATGATTTCTATCGTTATGAGCACCGCATGATTTTTGGTGTTTGTGCCAAGCTGATTAATGCCACAAAGCCTGCGGATGTCATTACCGTTTTTGAGGCGCTGCAAAGTCTTGGTAAAGCCGACGAAGTTGGCGGCATCAATTATCTCAATAGCCTTGCGCAGTATGTGCCCAGTGCCGCCAATATTCGGCGCTATGCCGAAATTGTTCGTGAGCGTGCAATTTTGCGTAAGCTACTCACCGCCAGCGACGAAATTGCTACGCAAGCCTTTAATCCTAAAGGCAAGCCCGTTGATGAAATCTTAGATGAGGCAGAACAAAAGATTTTCAAAATAGGAGAAGAAGGCTCTAAAAACAAGCAAGGTTTTCAGTCGATGGATACCTTGGTTGTCGAGCTTCTTGATCGTGTGCAAGAGATGAGCGAGAACCCGAACGATATTACGGGTGTGCCGACAGGTTTCTATGATTTAGATCGCATGACATCGGGCTTTCAGGCGGGGGATATGGTGGTTTTAGCTGCGCGTCCTTCTATGGGTAAAACAGCACTAGCGGTGAATATCGCCGAACATGTGGCACTGAACGAAGG
>CANBRV010000109.1 GCA_947372005.1 Comamonadaceae bacterium
GCCTTCACCACAGCCCAGACGCGAGCATCGCCACTAGCGGCGTTGGCAAGTTGAACACGCATCAGGTTATGCCTGAGCGCTTCTACATGAATAGTGGCCTGAATGGGACGAGAGTTAACCATGACCCCAAGTGTAGGCGAGACAGCTCAAATTGACCTTGGAGGCAGTACACTCTCTCGCAATATGAACGCTAAATCAAAATTAGTAGAGGGAATGACCGATGCCGCTGGCTTTGTCATTGGCTCGTTGATCGCATTTGGATTAGGTCGACTACTCGGCTTTGATCTATTTGCACCAGGCTACGGCTTTAGTAGCACGGTTGCCATTTTGCTAGCTGGTCTTGGCGCTGGCTTAGGTGTTGCAGCTGCTAGGCGGCTGGTCGCTCGGATGCCCTAACAAGAACGCTATGAAACGCGGCTTTTACACCATCATGGCGGCGCAGTTTTTTAGCTCGCTGGCAGACAATGCTATTTTCATAGTCGCGATCGAATTACTGCGTAGCGTGAATGCTCCTGGCTGGCATGCAGCGGCTTTAGTTCCTATGTTTGCCTTTTTCTACGTGGTTCTCGCACCTTTCGTGGGGGCGTTTGCTGATGCGCGCCCCAAAGGCACGGTGATGTTCTATAGCAACGCGATCAAGGTAGCAGGCTGTCTCTTTATGCTCTTTGGTTCGCATCCACTTCTTGCCTATGCGTTTGTGGGATTGGGGGCAGCAATTTACTCGCCAGCTAAATACGGCATCTTGACCGAGCTACTTCCGGCATCACAATTAGTAAAGGCAAATGGGTGGATTGAGGGTCTGACCATCGGCTCCATCATTTTGGGCGTACTCTTAGGTGGTCAATTGGTGGGGCACAACGTCTCTGTTGTGCTGCTGTCGTTTGACATCCCGATTTTTGACACCTTTGTAGATACCCCCCCTGAGGCAGCCATTTGCATTTTGGTTTTTGTCTATGCTATTGCCGCATGGTTTAACACGCGTATTCCTCTTACGGGCGTTGAAATACGTCCATTACCCAAAAATTTATTAACGCTGCTTCCCGATTTCTGGCTTTGTAATAAGCGCTTATGGAGGGATAAGCTTGGGCAAATTTCGCTGTCCACGACTACGCTTTTTTGGGGTGTCAGTGGCAATCTGCGTTACATTGTTTTAGCTTGGAGTGCTGCAGCCCTCGGCTACACCACCACGCAAGCCTCTAATCTTGTAGGCGTTGTCGCCATTGGCACAGCAGCGGGCGCCATCATTGCATCGCTCTATTGCCGCCTAGATAAGGCAACAAAAGTGATGCCTCTTGGGATTGGTATGGGGCTTTTAATTTTGCTACTCAATTTCATCAATAACGTCTGGCTAGCCGCACCGTTTTTAATACTGCTAGGTGCATTTGGTGGGTTTTTAGTCGTGCCTATGAATGCGCTGCTACAACACCGTGGCCATAACTTAATGGGGGCTGGCCGTTCAATTGCCGTGCAAAACTTTAACGAGCAGCTATGCATTCTCTCTTTAGGCATTGGCTATACCTACTCAACCAGCCACGGCGTATCGGCATTCGGGGCTATTACAGGCTTTGGACTTTTAGTAGCTGGCGTGATGTGGCTCATTAAGCGCTGGCATGCCTCTAACCTTATCCGCTATAAAGACGTTGTTGACCATCAACTTGCGGTCGCAAGAAACGATAACCTTCACGACTAAAACACCATGAACGCATCTACTCGTCCGCTCCGTGTTTGGGATCTACCCACCCGAATCTTCCATTGGCTACTAGCTTTTTGCGTCATCTCATCCATCATTTCTGGCGAGGTTGGTGGAGACGCCATCATTTGGCATTTCCGCCTTGGCTACTGCGTCATTGCGTTGTTGATTTTTCGCGTGGTTTGGGGCTTTGTAGGTGGGTACTGGTCACGGTTTAAACAGTTTTTTTATTCGCCTCTCACAATCCTTCGTTATCTACGCGGCCAAAGCAAACCTGAGCATGAAGTGGGACACAACCCGCTCGGATCTCTATCCGTCTGGGGCCTGCTTTTTATATTGGGCGCACAAGTTGCTACAGGTTTGATGAGCGATGACGAAATCGCCAGCCAAGGACCGTTGGTTCAATTTATTACTGGCGCGACCTCAAGTCTTGCAACCAGCTATCACAAGCACTGGGGGAAAGTCATCATCATTTTGCTCATCGCCTTGCACATCGCAGCGATTTTGTTTTACTTTTTCAAAAAGAAAGAGAACTTGATTCGCCCTATGCTACGCGGCGATAAAGATGTGCAGGTTGACATTGATCTTCTACCATCTCAAGATAAAGCTACGCAGCGCATTACAGCCCTTATTATTTTTGCAGCCATCGCATTCACAGTTGCCTACGCTGTCCAGCGCTTGGGCTAAGCCACCCTGCTTAAATCATGATCTGCAGGGCTTCAGGCTTGGTTTCTTGCATCTGCGTGATGTATACAGGCTCTAAGCCAAGCTTGATGCTAATGTGACCACTTGCGTTGTTACTGAAGGTGTTGGGCTCTAGGTTAAATTGTTTTTCACACACTTCCAAGCTGTTGGCGCCTTGTGGAGGCATCACTCGCGCAGTGGATGATTTGGATGTTGTAGCCCAAACGGCTGTACACCAACGATTGGAGCCGCATCGAAAACGTACAGCGTAAATAGGACTAATAGACGCATCAAAAGCCTCTTTGACACTGCCTGCCACCTCGGCCGTCTGGCCAATAATCCATTCAAACTCACTAGCTTGAATCAATACCGGTATAAGCACTGCTAAACGACGCCAAGCCAGTTTAGGGGTCAGATCGTTGTGAAGTAAACCAAAGTTGTGTTCAATATCTTCTTTGTTGTCGCCAGAGTCAATAAAGTTATGAAACACCAATCCTTGGACATAAGATTGCGAGAAGCACAAGATTGCCAGCCTTGTCAAAAAAGCTGCTTGTAAGGTTTCGTCTATGCCATACCCCCAACTCGATCCAATTGAAAAATTGCTTTTTTCAGCAGTAGGAAAACCAGTCTCCGTGATAAAAAATGGCAGTGTTCTTTCGCTATACCCTTTGACCTCGCGCAACAACTGTTGTCGGGTAAATACAAGATAGTTCATTAATCGCTCGGGAGAGCCATTAATCTTGAAAAAATAAGGATGAAGGCCAATACCATCTGCTGACTGGAGCACACCAGGATGGTTAAGCGTTCGCACTAAAAATTCATTGTCTGGCAATCCATTGGCTTCTTTGGAAATAGCTAGTCCTTGGGTAATGGCCATAGCATCGGGGCTTTTTTTATGTATAGCTGCGGCTGCATGGACAAAGAGTTGCGCATACAAGGATCCGCGCCGAATTTCTTCATTGCCCTTAAAGTGCGCCGTCAAGTTCCATTCATTCCAGACTTCAAACAATCTTGTGTTTGGCTGGTCTTCCATGATATGAAGCGTATAAGCAATAAAACCTTTAATAAATTGTGAAAACACAGCCGTAGTTGGCATAGTCTCACCTCTCCAGTACGCGTTATTGCCGTAGCAGAGTAAGCGCAAGGATTCAATTTCATTGTTTTTGTATGTGTTGCGAATGTGATCTTCTGCTGTCGTCACAAAACGATCCCTCACGTACGGACCATTTATTTTCTGCTGAACCCAAGCCCACTCGTGCGAGTCACGAGTCACATTTCCGCCCAACTGATGTAATAAAGTTGACACCTTCGTCAGGTCTCTACGCAGTCGAGACTGCTCTATCCAATTTACGTTGAGTCCAAGCAATCGCTTCTTAAGCAATGTTGGTTGAATCAATGGTAATTGGGCCACCTGTTCTAGCAATTCGTTTTGTGGCAAGTCGTAATGCCAGTCTTTCTTGCGTTTTTGCCACCTCCAATACCCCGACGCTGCTGCAACCACCAACGCTATGCCACTAAGCGCGAATATGCGACGTTTCATTTTTATTTAATGATCAACCAACCATACGTGAGCCATTTAGCGCCTAGGTAATGCAGTTTGCGATTGATTTTTTATCGCAGCCTGATAAAGCGGCTCTACGATTTTCCCAACACGTGCTAAATCTGCGGCGCGTGATTCTGGTGATGGATGCGTACTTAAAAATGCTGGTGGACGACCACCGCCTAAGGCGCTCATTTTTTGCCAAAGCGTAATAGCCGCTTTGGGGTTATAGCCAGCTCTAGCTGCAAGCTCTAATCCAATATCATCAGCCTCAACCTCGGCTTGTCGGCTGTGCGGCAATCCAAATGCGACTTGTAAGCCGTTTTGAGCTAAGTTTGGATCTACAGTCACGCCCAAAAGGGCTCCGCCTATCACGGCACCAACCCCAACAACACCCAAGACTTGTTGCCGCGATTGTTGCTCGCGTACGTGTTCACGTAGCGCATGTGCAATCTCATGCCCCATAACAGCTGCTAACTCATCATCGGTGATTTTGAGCTGCTGGATTAAACCCGTATAGACGGCAATCTTGCCACCAGCCATGCAAAAGGCATTGACCTCCTCACTTTGGAAGACATTGACTTCCCACTTCCAGCCCACCGCATCTGGACGATAAACAGCGACCTGCGGAATCAAACGATTAGCAATTCCTTGCACGCGCCCCAGAAGGGCTGGGTCGGTGTTCAAAGTCCGTTTTTGTCCGGCTTCTTGCCTAAGCTGCGCATAAGCTGCCGCTGATTGCTGATCGATTTGCTCTCTGGATACGCCCATTTGCTGCTTGCGCGTAATACCAACCGCGCCAGCTTGCGTGGTCTGGACAGTTTCACAGCCTTGCAATGCAGTCATAGCGATCATCGCTAAAGCCATAGTAGATATGGCTTTTCGCGCTTTGAATCTAGGCAGCAAAGCAAGCATCAATTAAGCCTTTGCTTGTGCGAGCATGGTTGCAGCATCACTCACTTCAAACTTGCCTGGACCCTCGACATTGAGGCTGGCAACCTTGCCATCTTTAATCAACATGGAATAACGGTTAGAGCGCAGCCCCATCCCTTTGCTTGTTAGATCAAGTGTCAGCCCTGTCGCTTGCGTAAACGCAGCACTGCCGTCTGCCAACATGCGTACTTTTACGCCTGTCTTTTGATCGCGTGCCCACGCGCCCATCACGAACGCATCGTTCACGCTAATGCACCAAATTTCATCCACGCCAGCAGCTTTTAATTCGCTGAAATTCTCAACATAACCAGGAACATGTTTAGCCGAGCAAGTTGGCGTAAATGCGCCAGGTAGTGCAAATAAAGCAATTGTTTTCCCAGCGCTAGCTTTGGTTGTATCTACAGCATTTGGGCCGATCGAGCAGCCATTGCCCTCAATCTCTGAAAATTCCATAAGTGTTGCTTGAGGTAGTGTGTCGCCAACTTTAATCATAATGTGCTCCATTTAAAAATATTAATTGTAAAAACAAAACGGCCCAAGTTTCCTTGAGCCGTTTGCTATGTGACGAGTCACGCAGTGGAGTTTAGATTAAACCAACACTGCTTTTTCAACGAGTCGTGTGACAACCCAATTTTTTGTTTTGGACAAAGGACGTGATTCTGTAATCTCGACCGTATCACCCATGTGGAAGTCTCCATTTTCATCGTGCGCGTGATATTTGCTGGATTTACCAACAATTTTTCCGTAAAGCTCATGCTTCACGCGGCGCTCGACCAAGACGGTCACTGTTTTGCTTCGTTTGTCGCTTACTACCTTGCCAATCAAGGTGCGCGTCAGAGAGGTTTTTTCTGTCATTTTGCGTATTCCTTAATTTATTGGGCAGCTTGCTTTTGCGCAAGAATCGTCTTGGCACGAGCAACATCACGGCGAGCAGCACCAACTAACGCAGTGTTAGTCAATTGTTGCGTGGCTTTTTGCATGCGTAGGCCAAAGTGTGCTTTTTGCAAATCTTTAACTTCTGCTGTGAGGCCAGCAACATCTTTGTCGCGCAGGTTTTTAAGTGTTTGGGCAGCTTTCATCTTTTGTGGTCCTTGATTAAGCGCCGATCATGCGGCTGACAAAGGTAGTGCGTAGCGGTAGTTTGGCAGATGCCAAACGGAATGCTTCACGCGCGAGTTCTTCGGGCACGCCCACAATCTCAAACAGCACTTTACCTGGCTGAATTTCAGCCACGTAGTACTCTGGATTGCCCTTACCGTTACCCATACGCACCTCTGCAGGCTTGTTAGAGATTGGCTTATCAGGGAAGATACGAATCCAAATACGACCACCACGCTTCACGTGACGGGAAATGGCACGACGTGCAGATTCAATCTGACGCGCAGTCAAGCGGCCACGCTCAATAGACTTGAGACCGTGGTCACCAAACGCTACAGAATTACCACGAGTGGCAATACCTGTATTACGTCCTTTTTGCTCTTTACGATATTTACGACGAGCGGGTTGTAACATGTTTATGCTCCTTTACCGTCAGTAGCAGGAGTGCTATCTGGCGCGGCGACTTTGCGGACGCGCTTAACGGTGGTTTTGATAGCGTCAGTGGCTTCAGCGGGTTTATCGCTGCCATCCGTTGGCGCCGTATTTGTCCCTGTTGGACGACGTCCTGCACCTGTACGTGCTGGGCGATCGCCGCTAGGGCCATCACGACGTGGACCGCGTGGCTTACGCTCTTCCTCTTGCGGTACTAAAACCACAGGGGATGCGCCACGACCTAATGAGTCACCTTTGTAAACCCAAACTTTGACACCAATAATGCCATAAGTGGTTTTAGCTTCGGAGAAACCGTAGTCAATGTCAGCACGCATGGTGTGAAGAGGCACGCGACCTTCGCGATACCACTCAGTACGAGCGATCTCAATACCGTTCAAACGGCCAGCAGACATAATCTTGATGCCGAGTGCGCCCATACGCATGCAGTTTTGCATGGCACGTTTCATCGCACGACGGAACATGATACGTTTTTCTAACTGCTGCGTGATTGAGTCAGCAATCAACTTAGCATCGATTTCAGGCTTACGCACTTCTTCGATATTGACAGCAACTGGCACGCCCAATTTGGCAGCCAAGTCTTTTTTGAGCAACTCAATGTCTTCGCCTTTTTTACCAATCACAACACCAGGACGTGCCGAGAAAATGGTAATACGCGCGTTCTTTGCAGGACGCTCGATCAAAACCTTTGACACTGATGCGTTTTTCAACTTCAGCTTTAAGTATTCACGAACCTTGATGTCTTCAGCAAGCATACCCGCGAAATCACGGTTGCTAGCGTACCAACGACTGGTCCAGTTACGGCTCACCGATAGGCGAAAACCGGTGGGGTGGATTTTTTGTCCCATGTTTCTTCTATTCCTATCAGTTGCCGACTGTCACATAAATGTGGCAGGTGGGTTTGCTAATACGGTTGCCGCGACCTTTAGCGCGCGCGG
>CANBRV010000110.1 GCA_947372005.1 Comamonadaceae bacterium
GCTTGAATCAACTGCTCTCGATCACCTTCAAATTCGGGAATAGAAGCATCGTAATCGCGAACGACCGTTAATCCCTGTGGAAATTCAACCAAAATCAACTGTCGCACACGTTCACAGATTTCATGCACGTTCACTATACCCACCACATGCGGCTGACGATGCGGCGCTAAAAGCCTATCGACAAGGCTTTGCAAGCGATCGGCCTCATGGATGATGACTTGCGTGTACTCAATCAAAGACTTTTCTTGCAAATCCATTTGCAAGAGCTGCGCAGCCCCGCGAATACCACCCAAAGGATTTTTAATTTCATGAGCTAAATTACGCAGCAGCTCTTTATGCATCTCGTTTTGATCTGCCAGCGTCCGGTCTCCGCCACGCGATTGAATAAGCTGCCAATCGCTCTCGATTTGCTTGCGCGGTACACCCAGCAAAGCTTCCAGCGCACTATTCGCAAAAGCAATACGCCCGCTATTCTCGACCGCAGCCACAGGCAAAGACTCATCATCCAGGTGCGAAAAATTGATTATCGTGCTCATCGTTTTAGCTCCCGCTTAAGACTAACAACATCTGACTCATGCCGTGCAATTTGCTGTTTGATTGCCAATTTGCGCTCTAAGTCTTGAGATGTGGAGACCTCTGCGTACTGCTTGCGCAAATCAGCAAGCTGCGCCTCAGTTTTTTTGAGCTCTGCTTCAATAATAGCCTTCGCATCACTGTCGCGCTGACGTTGCACGGCTTGTTGCTCTGTATTTTTTGCCGGTTTTGTTACCTCCACCGCTCGCTTATGCGAAGGGACAGTCACCACTGCACCACCTTCTAAAAGCTGACATTTCTCTCGCTTCGCTTGCGCAGCATCATTTGTAATGATGCTGCCGCAACGATAAACAGCCTCTTGCGCTAAGCCAATACTGGCATGGCCTAGAACATAAGTGATGAGAATGAAAAAGGCAACCGAAGTTGCCCTTTTTTGGTTCATACGAACAAACTCGTTTAGAGTGAGTAGTACATATCAAACTCAACAGGGTGTGGTGCCATGCGCATACGCGTGACTTCGCCCATTTTGAGTTCAATGTAAGCATCTAGCATGCTGTCAGTAAATACGCCGCCTTTAGTCAAGAACGCACGATCTTTGTTCAGCTCGTCAAGTGCTTGGTCCAAGCTGTGGCAAACGGTTGGCACCAACGCATCTTCCTCTGGTGGGAGGTGATACAGGTCTTTAGTCGCCGCTTCGCCTGGATGAATCTTGTTCTCGATACCATCAAGACCAGCCATCATAAGTGCCGCAAAGCACAGGTATGGGTTCGCCAATGGATCTGGGAAACGCGCTTCAATGCGACGACCTTTAGGATTAGCCACAAACGGAATACGAATCGATGCCGAGCGGTTACGTGCTGAATAAGCCAATTTCACTGGCGCTTCAAAACCAGGAACTAAACGCTTGTAGCTATTGGTGCCTGGATTAGTGATCGCGTTCAATGCCTTAGCGTGCTTGATGATGCCGCCTATGTAGTACAAAGCGGTCTCTGACAAGCCTGCATAGCCGTCGCCAGCAAACAGGTTTTTGCCATCTTTCCAAATCGACTGGTGAACGTGCATGCCTGAGCCATTGTCGCCTTGCAGCGGTTTTGGCATGAAGGTCGCGGTCTTGCCATAGCTGTGCGCCACGTTTTGCACCACGTACTTGAGCAAAATCGTCCAATCGGCGCGCTGCACGAGTGTGGAGAAGCGTGTACCGATTTCGTTTTGACCTGCACCCGCCACTTCGTGGTGGAACACTTCAACTGGGATGCCGAGTGACTCGAGCACCAAAGAGATCTCAGCACGCAAATCTTGCGTGCTATCGACTGGAGGAACAGGGAAGTAACCGCCTTTAACGGTTGGACGATGGCCTTTGTTGCCGCCGTCCATTTCTTTGCCACTGTTCCATGGTGCTTCGTAATCGTCAATCTTGACAAAGCAGCCGCTCATGTCAGCATTCCAGCGCACGTCGTCAAACAAGAAGAACTCCGGCTCTGGACCAAAAAATGCTGTGTCGCCAATACCTGTTTCTTTGAGGTACGCCTCAGCACGCAGCGCAATCGCACGTGGATCGCGGTCATACGCCTTCATGTCAGCTGGTTCATAAACCGTGCAAGACATGAACAGTGTTGGCTCGTCAAAGAATGGATCAATGTTGGCAGTATTTGGATCAGGTATGAGCAACATGTCCGATGCTTCGATACCCTTCCAGCCAGCAATTGATGAACCGTCGAATGCATGACCTGACGTGAATTTGTCTTCGTCAAAGTGTGACACTGGCACAGTCACGTGCTGCTCTTTACCACGGGTATCGGTAAAACGGAAATCAACAAACTTAACGTCGTTGTCCTTCACCATCTTCATCACGTCTGCGACGGTTTTAGTCATATGCTTACTCCAAGTTAAAAATAAAAAAGTACAAATAGGGTGAACGCAAATTTTGTGCCACGTCCAGCCATCAAGTGGATTGCTACTGAGCGCTACAAAACCACTGATTCTAGTGAAATTTAACCACTAACGCCCAGTCATTTTTTGCACCAAAATAGAGCACTCAGTCTAGTGATATTCACCGTTTTAGTTCATCCAACAAGGTTGAATTCAAGAGTTTTAGTCCCACAATCAAAGCGGGATAAGCATTTTTTACCAATTCTGGCGCACCTTTCACCCCCAACTCGATATGTCGTCCATATTTAGGATGATCCACGCTGGGCAAGCTAAAAACTTTGATGCCAACAAAATCAGCTTCTATTTTTTCCATCAACGGCGTCAGGGTTGCCTCCATTGATCCTTCCACAATCACTGACTGCTCCGCGTAGTTATTTTTGTTGAAATACGGGGCGTAATAAGTATCTAACACCCACTCCATCATTGGCCAGGCCATAACAGGAAACCCTGGAACGAAATAAACACGGCTCACGCTAAATCCGGCAATCTTGTTGTACGGATTTGGGATGAGCTCTGCTCCTGAAGGAAACACCGCCATATTCAAGCGATGCTTGTTGTCATCTCGCTCAGGTTCATAAGGCTGTCCATTCTCTTTTGCCACATCTTGCATGCGCTCGCGAATCAACTCTGCCCCGCGTGGGTGAAGCGCCAACTCAACTCCCAGTGCTTTAGCGGCACATTGCCGCGTGTGATCATCTGGCGTGGCGCCAATGCCGCCTGTAGAGAACACCACATCGCCAGAATCGAAAGCTGCCTTTAATGCGGCCGTAATGCGTACGGAGTCATCCCCCACGTAATTGGCGTAACTAAGCTCTAAGCCACGGCTAGATAAGATGTCGATGACTTTACTCATGTGCTTATCCGCACGCTTGCCTGACAAGATTTCATCGCCGATGATGATGAGACCAAATTTAAACATGCTCAAGCTCCTTAGTGGGGGTCATTTGAATTGCACGATGCTGATCTAGTGCAGCAAGACAGTAGTGAATAAACCAAAGCGACGAGAACGCAAACACGAGCGTATAAAGCCATAGCATCACAGGTAACAAAATCACTGCGAACACCGCGGCCATAGCACCTAATGCCCATATCAAAGAAGGCATTGCCCCCAAGTACCCCACCACAAGCCCCATGAATAAAAGGCTACCGCGATGCTGCCGCATGATCGCCTGGCGCTCGTTTGCAGTCGCATGACCCGCGAGCGCCTCAAAGCTCATCACGCGGTACGTGAGCCAGCCCCAAATAAGCGGAGGCAAAATCATAATGAGTGGCGGGACCAACCACAGCGGCATCGATAAGATCAAAAGCACCAGCGCAAGGAGTGTCGAACCGATAGCCCATAAAGCACTGTGGATGGATGAAGAGATTCCGTCCTGCGCTTTCGCAAGACTTGTAAAACGCCGCTGCGAAACCAACTCAACCAATGCTGGCGTCATCAACCAAGCCACGATGAGCATGACAAGGAAAATTAAAACAGGGGTTGCGATAGCAATCACAATGATGGGGGCTACTGCCGTGCGAAAACCTTGCAGGCCAAAACGTGTAAACCAATCCAGCAGTGTGCTAAAAAATCCTGATCCTTCCAACCATAACCGCACAGCCTCTAAAGCATGACTCCAAAAAAAGTATCCTAGCAAACCACCCAAAATAGTCAGCAAAAACAAGGGCAAAAGCGATAACCACATGACTCGCGGATGGAGGCAGTAAAAAGCAGCACGCCAAAATGAATCCAATAAAAGCTTCATATTGATCTCTCGTTTAATTATCCAAAATCACGTGCAAATCGGCTTGCCGCTCACGCGCTGTTAACCACGTACCGAGCACGCCACTAAATGCAATGATGGCAATGCCAAGCACAGCCCATTCATCTAATTGATGCGCAAAAACGAGCCAACCACCAATGACGGCAAATGGAATTTGAGCATACAAATACGGAGTCAAAACGGCAACAGGGGCGTGTGCATAGCCCAAAATTAAAAAGCTATGCCCAATCGTGGCGGACACAGCAATCAATAGCAGCAAACTTGCTAACGTCCATGCACTGATGCCCAGCACGCTAGAGGCCGATGACCAAGCGGCCAAAGAGTTTTGCAGGACAAAGGGTAGAGTCACACTAGATATGAGAAAGCCAATCCAGCCCGTATACGCGTGCGTAACGGCAGCACTATCAAGCTTGGCTAGTTTGTATGTCAGCATTTGAAATCCAGCACTGGTAAACACCAAGATAAGTGGCAACAACGAGCCCCAGGTAAACGCCGCATGACCAGGGCGAATAATGACCATCGCGCCAACAAAGCCCATCGACACCAAAAGCCAGCGCAATAACGAAATATGCTCCTTAAGCGCAACCGCAGCCACAACCGTCATCAAGAGCGGCGTGAGCATCATCAAAGCTGTGAAATCAGACACAGGAATCAATTTCAGACTAAAAAATGCCAAGATACTCGACCCAGTTAACAACACGCCGCGATAGATTTGCAGGCGAACATGCTGTGATGTCAAACGCCACGTGCCTTGAGTGCGATTCAGCCAAACGGATGTGGTCAACACTTGAAAACCAAATCGAAACCACATCACAACCGCAAACGGCACTGCCACGCTCACGTACTTGGTTGCAGTATCTAACGTGGCAAAGGCTGCTGCTGCGCACACCACAAAAGCAATGCCATACAAGTGATTCATTGATTCGCCTTAAAAAGCGTGGCTCGCAAGCGAACAAGTCCCATGCGCTGCTGCGCCCAAAAGCCGCGTCCGTAATCCACAGCGGGCTGATCATTGACTCCCGTGGGGTCATAGCGATTTTCAAAATGAGCTGTGCCATAAAGCATATCCCACCAAGGCAGTAAGACGCCAAAATTGTGACCAAAGCCATGCGAAACGCTATGGTGCAGGCGATGAAAACGCGGACTCACCCAAAGGCGTTCGCCAACGCGGCCAAAGGAAAGCTTGAGATTGGCATGCTGCAAGCTCTCTGATAGCTGAGTCAAAGCCACAATCAGAACAAACTGACTTGGACTCACACCAATCAAAAATGCAATACACACCATCAAAGCATCGCGCAGCATATCGTCAATCAAGTGATTACGGTTATCGCTCCAACAAGTCATTTGCTGCTGTGCATGATGCAGGCTATGCAATGCCCACCAAGGTCGCCATGCGTGCTGCGCACGGTGAATCCAGTAGTCGGCAAAATCAAACACAATCAAATAAATGACCAAGCTCGCTAATGCGCCATCCGTTACGCTTGGCCATATCTGGTCCAATTGAAACGTACCAAGACTCACAAAGCCCATGCTGCCTGATCGAAAAATGCTAAAAGCATCATTCAGTAGCGGCTGCAAAAAAAGGAACATGGCAAGCCTGAAGATCCCAAGCCGATGCAGGAGGGTATAGAGCATATCCACGCGAATCGTGTCTCTGTCAGTCACTAACTCCACAGGACGCAGGCGCTGCAACGGCACAAGCACGAGCGCAATCACCGCCAGCTGTACACACCCCCACAAGAACCAAGCTGCAGCAACATATCCATCTTCCAGATAATTCGTCATGTCTAACCACAACATGACAGGCTGAAAAACCGATTCAAAAAGCCACTGTTGTGCATCGAACATAGTTAGTCCGCCAAGCGTCTAATCTCTAGACGCATGATCCAGTGTCCACACACCATGTGGTGATTTGCCAACGGCTACTTGACGCTCAATTTTTCCGCTAGTCAAATCAATCACGGTCAACTTACGCTCCCAGCGCGACGTCACCAAAAGCTTGGATCCCATGACTTCCATACAGTCGGCACCGCTACCGCCTGGGTAACTAGCAACAACTTTAAGCGTCACAAGGTCTATCTTGTTAATCGTATTGGCAATCCGATTGCTAACAAACACATGGCGCTTATCGCCCGCAGAGCGAAATGCATGAGCGCCCTTGCCCGTAGGAATTTGCTGTACTAGTTTTGGAGTTGGCGTGCTAACGTCAAACACCTGCACACCATCACTTCCGGTCAAGCCAACTAGCAAGGTTTTGTCATCTGCAAGGCCAAAAACATCAGCGGGTAACTTGCCTGTTTTCATGCGCCAAATAATCGACTGCGTTGCCAAATCTATCGCGACCAATTCATTACTGTCTTGCATCGTTGCATACAACACCGTGCTCTTGCTATTGATCCACAAATGACTAGGAGTTTTGCCTGTAGGCACGCGTTTTTTCAACACAGGAGCGTCGTTTTTCCATTCGTAAATGTCAATGTGATGCAATCTGTTGCCTGCCGTTACAAACCATTTCATATCAGGCGAAAAACGCAGATGATATGGATCGCGGATATCGCGCACTGTACGCTGCACCACTCCCGTGCGGGGGTCTAAAAAGGTCAAAGAGTCAGAAGCCGCATTCGCAACGATGATAGATTTTTCATCAGGGCTCAAATAAAGATGGTGCGGCTCTTTACCTGTCGCAATTTTTTTGGTAACGGCCCATGTTTTAGGGTCAATGACGCTGACATCAGCGTCCATGGAATTAAGAACAAAAATCGGCGCACCCGCTACAGGCAAAACAGGCGGCGCCTGCACAGAGGAATTAGCGGAGGAAGGCTTTAACGCAGATGTCTGTGCCTGAATGGATAGGCCATAACTGGTAAGGCTTAACGCAAAAAAAGCACAAGGTAGGTATCGAAATAAAAAAATCACTATGAAATCACGACTTAAAGTCGTTTGAATATAAAACAACGAGTTTAAGCCACGTCGGCATTGAGCATTCCTTTTGTCTCTATAAATGACACCACATCCTGCAAACCCGAGAGCGTTTTTAGGTTAGTCATCACAAAGGGCTTGAGTCCAGCGGGCGTGTTGCGCATACGCAATGTGTC
>CANBRV010000111.1 GCA_947372005.1 Comamonadaceae bacterium
TGCCCCGTGAACGGCCGGCTCTAATGCCTGTAAAGCCTTATTGGATATGGCCTGCGGGGCATGTTCATGGTATTGCTTTGGCGTTTTATGCGCTAGCAAGTCGATCATGCGCTTGGCCGCGCCTTCGTCACCTTTGTGCGCGAGCAGCAGACTGCCCAGCATCCTCAGCATGACGGGATGATCGGGCGCAATAGCTTTCAAATCGGTCACGATGTTTGACCACACATCGAGCGAACGCACGCCTTGCTCAAACACCGCAAGGTTGGCTGTCTCTAGCTCCGCCATGGGCGAGAGCATGCCCGCTGCCGTCCAACCCGCAGCGACTCGCGCGTCTGGGTTGGTGGCAGGGTCAAACACGGTGATGGCATGACCCGCGCGCGCCAGTTGGAACGCTAGTAAGCGTCCCAATAAACCTGCGCCAGCTATGCCGATTTTCATCAGACCGCGTGAATCGGAATGTAGATTTCGCTACCTTGCGCTTTGAACTCGGCGCTTTTCTCTTTCATGCCTTCTTCAATTGCCGCGTAGTCCCGCACCTCTTGCGAAATTTTCATCGAGCAAAACTTAGGACCGCACATCGAGCAAAAGTGCGCCACTTTGGCGGAGTCTTTGGGTAGCGTTTCGTCGTGGAAGTCTTTTGCTGTCTCGGGGTCGAGTGCCAAGTTGAATTGATCTTGCCAGCGGAACTCAAAGCGCGCTTTGGACAGCGCCTCGTCGCGTGCTCTGGCGGTTGGATGTCCCTTGGCCACGTCTGCCGCGTGCGCGGCAATTTTGTAGGCCACGATGCCTTGCTTCACGTCTTCGCGGTTCGGCAGTCCAAGGTGCTCTTTTGGCGTCACGTAGCACAGCATTGCCGTGCCCATCCAGCCAATCATGGCCGCGCCAATGGCGCTGGCGATGTGGTCGTAGCCTGGCGAGACGTCAATCGTCAGAGGCCCAAGGGTATAGAAAGGTGCTTCGTGACAAGTCTTGAGTTGTTCATCCATATTGGCTTGAATCAGGTGCATCGGCACGTGACCAGGGCCTTCAATCATGGTTTGCACATCGTGTTTCCACGCCACTTGGGTCAGTTCACCCAATGTGCGCAGTTCGGCAAATTGCGCTTCGTCGTTGGCATCGGCTGCCGAGCCAGGACGCAAGCCATCTCCCAAGCTAAAGCTCACGTCGTATTGCTTCATGATGTCGCAAATGTCTTCAAAATGCTCGTACAAGAAGCTCTCTTTGTGATGCGAAATGCACCACTTGGCCATGATCGAACCACCGCGCGACACAATGCCGGTGCGGCGTTTGGCGGTCATCGGCACAAACGGCAGGCGCAGTCCCGCGTGGATGGTGAAGTAGTCCACGCCTTGCTCGGCTTGCTCGATCAAAGTGTCTCTAAAGATTGCCCATGTGAGGTCTTCGGCCACGCCGCCGACCTTTTCTAGCGCTTGATAAATCGGCACGGTGCCAATCGGCACAGGTGAGTTGCGCACAATCCAATCGCGTGTGGTGTGGATGTTTTTGCCCGTGGACAAATCCATTACGTTGTCCGCGCCCCAGCGAATCGCCCAAACCAGTTTTTCGACTTCTTCTTCAATGCTTGACGTGACGGCAGAGTTACCAATGTTGGCGTTAATCTTGACGCGGAAGTTGCGTCCAATCGCTTGTGGCTCTAGCTCTGTGTGATTGATGTTGGCAGGAATGATGGCGCGGCCACGGGCAATCTCGGAGCGCACAAATTCAGGCGTCATGATGGCGGGAAGAATCGCGCCCATGGGGTTGCCACGTAGGCGATTGTTTTTCTCGGTGTCGCCCAAATACTCAGCCGCCCAAGCGGAATTGGCATTTTCACGAATCGCCACGTATTCCATCTCTGGCGTAATGATGCCGCGCTTGGCGTAGTGCATTTGGCTCACGTTCATACCGCTCTTAGCGCGGCGGGGTGGGCGCTGCAAAGCGGCGGCTTCGGCGCGTAGCGTCTCGATACGAGCGGCTTCGGGGTCGTTTGCGTCTAATGCACGGCGCAAGCCATCGTCAATCGATTGGCGGATGCGTCCGTCGTATTGTTCCGTGTCGGCGCGGCTGTTAATCCAAGCGCCACGCACATCTGGCAAGCCCTTGCGAACATCAATTTTGGCGGCGGGGTCGGTGTAAGGACCAGAAGTGTCATACAGCGAGACGCGTTCGCCATTGGTCAGCAGGACTTCGCGCATGGGCACACGAATGTCCTTGTGAACATCACCCGCAAGATGAATTTTGGTGGAAGATGGGAAGGGCTCGCGCGTGAGGGTGAGCAATTGGTCCAAAGTGTTCATGTCGAAGTCCATTTTTATCAAAAGATTAACGGGGCGCTCCGACAGGTATGGCCTGACAGCTCTTCTTACGCTGGTGTTAACCAGATCAAGTTCACGGGTTTGAATTGATTCATCTCAGCTTTGTTGTCAAAGCACCCCGGAGCGATAAGAAGTATAAACGCATATCAAAATTCAACAATGGAGACTTTAGTGTCAGATCAAAACAATCTTCAACCTATCCCCGCAGACCAACGTGTCTTTGGCTTTTCAGATCATGCGTCGTTGTGGTTTAGTCTTGGCGTTGGCCTTTTGGTCATGCAGGTTGGCGCATACCTTATTCCCGCTATGGGCACTCAGTCTGCCCTGCTGGCAATTTTGATCGGTTCAGTGGTGGGGGCAGGATTTTTAGCCTACGTCGCGCAAATGGGGGCAGATCGTGGCCTCTCTAGCTCGGGGCTGATTCAGCAAACCTTTGGTTCTAGCTTCGCTAAGCTGCCTATCGTTTTAAACGTGGTGCAGCTGCTTGGCTGGACTGCCTTCGAGCTTGTCATCATGCGTGATGGCGTGACAGCCATGCTGGCGCAGGCCACAGGAGTCAAGGCTTCGTGGATTCCCTACGCAGCAACGCTGGTATTTGGCGGGCTTTTGTACTTGCTGGCTGCTGGCTCCATGGTGCAACTCGTGCGCAAATTTATTGGTAAGTATGGCTTGCCGCTGGTTGTGCTGTCTTTGCTATGGCTGACAGCTCAATTTGTGATGCAAGCCAATAGCGCTTCTGGCGGTTTTTCAGCGTTTTGGAATAAAGCAGGTGACGGCTCGATGAGCACGATTGCTGCCATTGATTTAGTGATGGCCATGCCTGTGTCATGGTTGCCTTTGGTGGCAGACTATGCCCGCTATGGCAAAGAGCAGGGCACCTCTAAAAACGCCATGCGCGGCACATGGATTGGCTATGCCATTGCCAACATTTGGTGCTATGGCCTTGGCGTCTTAGTGGTCAGCGTGGCTGCACCTGGTGCCGATTTGGTGCCCACGCTCTTGCTGGCTCAATTTGGATTGATTGCGCTGGGTCTTATTTTGATCGACGAACTTGATAACGCGTATGGCGATGTGCACTCAGGCGCCGTTTCGCTCAATCACTTGTCAGATAAGCGCAGCGTGCCGACATGGGGTAAGGCGGTGGCGGTGGTTGCCATTGCAGCAGCTATGGTGTTGGATATGCATGGCTTAGAGCCGTTTCTTTTGATTCTTAGCTCGATCTTTGTACCACTCTTTGGCGTGATTGCTGCATGGTTGTGTTGCAACGGCAAAGCGACCGAGGCTCGTGTGCACGTGCCGCTAGCAGTGATTTGGGTGCTTGGCATTGCTGTGTCGTACTTCGCGCCCAAGCTGTATCCTGATTTTGGCCAATCAATTCCAGCCTTGTTGTTTACGCTGGGTTTGACTACGGCTTACCGAAAGTTCGCTAAATAAGTTGCATGGCAACAGGCGCAAAGCCATGGTTAAGCGGACCGTGGCCTGCGCCTATTTTTACGTCTGCGCCAGCCGCTATGGCTTGCAAAATATAGCTTCGTGCCTTGGCCACTGCGTCTTCAAGTGGCAAACCCATCCCCAAATAGCACGCGATGGCAGAGGAAAGCGTACAGCCTGTACCGTGTGTGTTTTGACTTGCGATACGGTGACTTGAAAAATCCTGCAGCTTGCCATTGCTGAGCAATACATCCGTCACGGTGTCGCCAGCCAAATGCCCACCTTTAACTAGCACCGCTTTGGCGCCCATGTTGCCGAGGTCTCTGGCTGCTAAATCTAAGTCGGCACGCGAGGCAAGAGGGCGCTTGAGCAGCAACGCAGCTTCATCTAAGTTAGGCGTAATGACGCTCACCAGCGGAAATAACTCTTGTATCAAAACCGAAATGGTAGGAGGCGTTATCAGTGCATCGCCGCTGGTGGCCACCATCACGGGATCAAGCACCACGCGCTCTAATTTGTATTCTTTGATGGCATGGGCGACAACGCGTACCACCTCGGGGTCGTGCAGCATGCCAATTTTGATCGCATCCACGCCAATGTCGGTTACCACAGCTTTAATTTGAGCCGCCAGCATATCGGGCGTCACGGCTTGGATACCCGTCACGCCGCAGGTGTTTTGCGCCGTAATTGCCGTGATGGCGGTCATGCCGTAACAGCCCAGTGCGGCAATGGTTTTAAGGTCAGCTTGAATGCCTGCGCCGCCGCCGCTGTCGGAGCCCGCGATACTTAAAATTCGGATGTAGTTTTTTGCTTGCATTGATCAATCATATCTTGCTATAATCATGGGCTTGTTCCTCGATAGCTCAGTTGGTAGAGCGCCGGACTGTTAATCCGTAGGTCCCTGGTTCGAGCCCAGGTCGAGGAGCCAAAATTGAAAGCCCTGAATGCGAAAGTATTCAGGGCTTTTTTCTTATCCATGACATGAATTACGCACAACTGCTCATCCCTGATTTTTCTTTGATTTTGTGTGGCTATTTGGTTTGCCGTTACACCAAGCTTGACCGCACGGTGTGGCAGCAAGTGGACAGCTTGGTCTACTTCTTTTTGTTTCCTGTTCTGCTGTTTCACTCGATTGTGCGCAGGCCGCTTGATTTTGCTGCTTCTAGCCAATTTATCGCAGCAGCGACGCTATTGGTGTTGCTTGCGATTGCTATGAGTTTTGCGCTCGCTTGGCTGCCGCGCATGGATAAGCGTGAACATGCGGGTGCTGCGCAGGTTGCGTTTCGCTTTAACTCTTACATTGCTTTGGCGGTGAGCGAGCGCCTTGGCGGCGTGCCTGGTTTACAGCTGATGGCTTTAATCATGGGGGTTTCCGTGCCGCTATGCAACGCGGCGGCTGTTTGGCTGATGGTGCGAAATAGTCATGCGGAAACGCAACTCTTTTGGCGGGTGCTGGCGACCAATCCACTCGTGATTGCGACGGCTAGCGGCTTGCTGGCGAATGTGGCGGGGTTTGTCATACCTGCATGGGGAGAGCTGACTGTCACGCGGGTAGGGCAGGCTGCACTGGCTTTGGGCTTGATGGCGGCTGGTGCAGGTATGCAGCTGCAAAAGCTGGGGCAAACCCCTGTGCTCTCGCTTGGCGTGCTGGGCATACGGCATTTGGTGACACCGTTGGTTGCGAGTGGACTTATCTTGCTGTTTGGTTTGAATGACCTGCAGGCCATAGTGCTATTGGCTTTCAGCGCCATGCCGACTGCATCTAGCGCCTATGTGTTGGCAGCCAGAATGGGCTACAACGGCGGGTATGTGGCTGCGCTAGTGACGATGTCAACTTTGCTTGGGATGGTGAGTTTGCCGTTTGCGTTAGGCGTCTTGCTAGTCAAGTGAGATTTTTTGCATCCAGATGTCTTTGTACATCACCCAGTCGCCCATAGCGCTATAAAGCGGGCGTTTAAATGTCGCGGGTTTATTCTTTTCAAAAAAGAAGTGACCAATCCACGCAAAGCTATAAACAGCAAGGATTCCGTAGGCGAGATAGATGGGTTGGCGTGTGGCGATGGTCATGAACAAGCAGCCTAGTGCAGCCGTGGAGCCGACAAAGTGCAGGCGGCGGCACATGCGATTGCTGTGCTCTTGGATGTAGAGTGGATAAAACTCTGCGAAGGTGCTGGCCGTTTCAATGCGCGAAGTCGTGCCCATCGTCACTCTCCTTTATGTGGCTTTGCCAAGCAAGGCGTCTTTGAGCTTCCAATCGGGTGGATTGGGTCCCAACCAAATGCGAAGCAAAGCGTTAAAGAATTCAGGCTCTTTAAATGGCTCGCCATAAGGCTTACCCTTAATGCTGATGATGGTTCCTACGCCTGGTAACCAATCAATCGTAAAGTTGTCGCCAGTTTTAAGATTTTTATAGTCGCTAAACATTTGGCTCATGCGCAGCACGCTTGGGATGACTTTTGCAAACTCGGCCTTGGGCATGTTGTCTTCCATGCCTCTAGTAAACAATTTCCCTAGTTCATTGGCATCAATGTTCCGTAGCATCGTGACGCTAAAGTGTTTGGCGCCAGATTGTGCGAGTACTTCTTCCGGCGTGGATGCTTTTTTACCCAGATATAGCGATGCCACATAGACTTTGAAAATAGCCTTGTAACGTATGCCTGCGCCGTTTAAAACGAGAGGATTGCCTTTTAAATTAGTCGTTTCTTCGACCTTAACGCCAGCTAGCTCGACCGCCATTGCCGTACCCAGTGAGCCCAGTAAAAGAATAACGGTGAGTAATTTTTTTAAGGCATTCACGGCAGCATCCTTGTTCTAAACGTTAAACAAAAAATTCATAACATCGCCATCTTTGACAATGTAATCCTTACCTTCAGCGCGCATCTTACCTGCTTCTTTCGCGCCTTGCTCCCCTTTAAATTGAATGAAATCATCAAACGCAATGGTTTGTGCACGGATGTAGCCGCGTTCAAAATCGGTATGGATAACGCCAGCTGCTTGAGGCCCAGTAGCGCCAATAGGCACTGTCCAAGCACGTACTTCTTTGACGCCCGCGGTAAAGTAGGTCTGCAAGCCAAGCAAGTTAAAGCCTGCACGAATGAGGCGATCCAGTCCTGGCTCGGTCATACCCATATCGTCCAAAAACACTTGTTTATCTTCGTCTGAGAGCTCTGATATTTCAGCTTCAATGGCAGCGCAAATGGCGACTACAGGCGCATTTTGTTTGGTCGCGTAGTCTTTGAGCTTGTCGAGAAGGGGGTTGTTGGTAAAGCCGGAGTCGCTGACGTTGCCCACAAACATAGCAGGCTTGGCGGTAATCAAACACAGCGGCTTGAGTAATGCCATCGCATCAGCGTCTAGTCCCAGTGCACGCACAGGCTTGGCCTCGTTCAACTCAGGCGTAATGCGCTCGAGTAGCGTGACCATTTTGGCTGCGTCTTTGTCGCCTGCGCGCGATAGCTTTTGAAAGCGGTGCAGGGCTTTTTCAACAACGCCCAAATCAGCCAGAGCCAGTTCGGTGTTAATCACTTCAATGTCGGAAATTGGGTCGACTTTGCC
>CANBRV010000112.1 GCA_947372005.1 Comamonadaceae bacterium
GGCGTAGACATCATCCAATTTGACGAGCCTGCGTTTAACGTCTTTATGGCGGATGCAGCCACGTGGGGTGTGGAAGCACTGGAGCGAGCCACGGCTGGATTGACCTGCACGACAGCCGTTCACATTTGCTACGGCTACGGCATCAAAGCGAATGATGATTGGAAAGAGACGCTGGGCATGCAGTGGCGGCAGTATGAGCAAGTGTTCCCAGCGCTGGCTAAAAGCTCCATCGACCAAATCAGTTTGGAGTGCTACCACTCGCATGTGCCGCCCGAGCTGATGAAGTTGCTCGATGGCAAAGACGTGATGGTCGGCGTGATTGATGTAGCCAGCGACGTCATCGAAACGCCCGAGCAGGTAGCAGACACCATCGGCAAAGCCTTGCAATACGTACGCAAAGACAAACTCTTTCCATGCACCAACTGCGGTCTTGCGCCTATGAGCCGTGATGTCGCGATGGCCAAACTGGCGGCGCTGGGGGCTGGAGCGGCGTTGGCGCGAAGCCGCTACGGTTGAGGCTTGCAGGCGATAATCAAGCCATGCGCCTCACACTCTATGAACAAACCGTTATCAAAGCCGCGAGCCTTGCGCACTTTGATGCGCCTGTGCGCTTGTTTGGCTCTCGGTTAATCGACACCAAACGAGGCGGCGATATTGATTTGTACATTGAAAGCCCACTCAAAGGTGATTTAGCTTTTGCGCGTGAGCTTGCCATGACTGCTGATATTTGGCGCAAATTAGGCGAGCAAAAAATTGATATCGTGGTGAGTGATGGTGAGCATCTGCTGCCAATACACGAACGTGCAAGGCAAGAAGGCGTGTGGCTATGAGCTTGCCTCTCGCAGACGCACTGCGCCAATGTCGTAGCCACGCCGAGCACCTGCAAAGTGCCATTCGTGATATTCCAACACCTATCTCGGAAGCCATGTTGGAGGAGGCTTTGCCAAGTGTCATTCGCGCCTTAGATCAAATGGTTTTGCGCTTTATCAAACTGCAAGACTCCATGGGAGAGCATGTTCTGCGTGGCTTTGCGGTCAATTTTTTGCTTGAACCCGTAGATGATGCGCCACTTGCTGATGTGCTTTCACTATTAGAGAAGTATGATTTTTTAACCATCCAAGATTGGCTAATGCAGCGCAAACTACGTAACGCGTTGACGCATGAATATCCCGATCAAGCAGATCGACAAGCAGCGGCGCTGAATGCCGCCGTGCGTGCAAGCGCACAACTAATCGGCTGGCTCACGGCTTTTGAAATTCGAACTTTAAAAACCTAAGTTTCATGAAAATCAATTTCACAAAAATGCAGGGCGCAGGCAACGACTTTGTTGTGCTGGACGAAACGCTTGAGCGCTTAAATCTGACCGCTGCTGACTACAAACGCCTTGGCGATCGCCACTTTGGTGTGGGCGCGGATCAAATCCTTACTGTACGGGCAGCCTCTACACCTGATGTCGATTTTGATTACGTCATTCATAACAACGATGGCGGCGAGGTGGAGCAGTGCGGCAATGGTGCACGCTGCTTTGTGCGCTTTGTGCGAAGCATGGGATTAACGAATAAAACGACAGTCAAGGTACGCACTAAATGCGGCGTTCTCACGCTGACGGAAAATGCGGACGGACAAGTCACGGTGGATATGGGTGCGCCGATTTTTGAAGCCGCACAGATTCCGTATGTGGCACCAGCAGCCAACACAAAGCTTGAATGGGACTATGTCGTCTCTATGGGTAATCCACATGCCGTGTGCTTGGTGGATAACGTGGAAGCCATGCCCGTATTGACTCGCGGGCCAGTTATCCAAGCGAGCACAGCATTTCCGCAAGGCGTCAATGTCGGTTTTATGCAGGTCGTGAATCGCGGTGAAATCAAACTGCGCGTCTTTGAGCGCGGTGCTGGCGAAACGCTGGCCTGCGGCACGGGCGCTTGTGCGGCGGTTGTAGCGGGCATCCAGCTGGGACTCTTGGACAGCACAGTTGTGGTGGGCACGCACGGCGGCAACCTCACAATCTCGTGGGACGCAAAAGCGCCCAACGCCAGCGTCATGATGACGGGCCCCGCCACCACGGTTTATCAAGGTACGATTGAGCTATGACCCAGACCGCATCCCCCATTACCGAAGACGATATTGCCGACTATTTGCTGGCAACGCCTGATTTTTTTAATCGCCACGCCGAACTATTAGCAAACGTGCAACTCACGCACCCGCATAGTGGACGCGCCATCAGTTTGGCCGATCGGCAAATGGAGTTACAACGCGAACGCTTTAAAGCACTAGAACTCAAACATGGCAACTTACTGCGTTTGGGCAAAGAAAACGTGCTGCTGGCAAACAAGCTGCACCAGTGGATGGTGGGGCTCTTGGCACATGCGGGTAGCGACGATAAGCAAGAAGCCATCGAGCAACTGTGCTCTAGCCTGCAAGCTATTTTTGATGTACCGCAAGCTGCGGTGGCTGGCTCAGAGGCCGCGCGGGATATGGCTTCCCAGATGCTGCTTCCCACTTGCGGCTTGGCTGCTGAAGCGTTTTTTCAAAACGCAAGCGTTACCGAAGCGCTGCAAGATGCTGCCAACGTGCACTCGCTAGCGGTGATTCCGCTACCTAATGTGGGGTTGCTGGTTTTGGCGTCCAACGACCCCAATCGCTTTACAGCCGAGATGGGCACGGAGTTTTTAACCCGCCTTGGTGAGCTTGCCCATGCAGCTCTTGTCGCCTAAAGACCCCTCGGGGCAAATTGCAAACTACTTGCAGCATGTGCGCGTGGGCAAACGCCTCGCAAGCAAGACAGTTGACCTCTACGCGCACGAACTCACGAAGCTGCAAAGTCTTTGCGATGCGCAAAATTTGGCACTAGTAGATGTGCAAAACATGCACATTCGCCGCTGGGTCGCCAGCAGCCACAGCTCGGGCAAAGGCTCTAAAACATTGGCGTTGCAGCTCTCTAGCTGGCGCGGGTTTTACAAATGGCTGATTAACAATGGCGACGTCAACCACAACCCGTGCTTGGATGTGAAGCCGCCCAAAGCCGCTAAGCCTCTGCCCAAAGCGCTGGGGGTGGATGCGGCTATGGCGCTGGCGCAATATCAGCCACCCGACGTCACTCCTTTGTCCGTTCGTGACACACTCATCGTAGAACTCCTTTATGGCTGTGGCCTGCGGGTGAGTGAACTGGTTGGGCTAGATGTTGTCGCCAGCAATGAAGCCATGACGGACGGTCGCGGCTGGATTGACGAGCAAGCGGGTGAAGTTCACGCTTTTGGCAAAGGCAGCAAACGTCGCATGGTGCCGCTAGGCGCAAAGGCATTAGATGCACTGCTGGCCTACAAGCCTTATCGAGTCGGTCTTTGCAACGATGATGCACCAGAAGCCGCACTGCTCTTGGGCTCCAAGGGTAAGCGTCTTACAAGAACCGCTGTGTGGAGCTTGCTGCGAAGTCGAAGCTTGGCGGCGGGACTCACCTCGCCTGTCCATCCACACATGCTGCGTCACAGTTTTGCCAGTCACGTGCTCCAATCCAGCGGCGACCTACGCGCGGTGCAAGAGTTGCTGGGGCACAGCTCGATTGCCAGTACGCAGGTCTATACGCGACTCGACTTTCAGCATCTTGCCAAGATTTACGACAATACACATCCAAGGGCGAAGCTCGCAAAGGAAAAAACATGATTTTGGTGACTGGCGGTGCAGGTTTTATTGGCAGCAACTTCGTACTCGATTGGTTCGATCAAAGCAGCGAGCCTGTCGTCAATTTAGATGCGCTTACTTATGCGGGAAACCCTGCCAATCTTGCGACCTTGCAGGGAAACGGCAATCACGCGCTGGCAAATCACAAACTGATAAAGGGTGACATTGGCGATACGGCATTGGTCGACTCACTGCTCAAGATTCACAAGCCCCGAGCCGTCATCAACTTTGCGGCCGAGTCGCACGTGGATCGCTCGATTCACGGGCCTGAAGACTTCATTCAAACCAACATCGTGGGCACGTTCCGTTTGCTGGAATCGGTGCGTGCTTACTGGAATGGTCTGCCTGACACCGAAAAATCAGCCTTCCGCTTTTTGCACGTCTCCACCGACGAGGTGTATGGCTCACTGTCGGCAACCGATGCCCCCTTCACCGAAACCAACCGCTACGAACCCAATAGCCCGTACAGCGCATCCAAAGCGGCAAGCGATCACTTAGTCCGCGCCTACCATCACACCTATGGTCTGCCTGTGCTGACGACCAATTGCAGCAACAACTACGGCCCGCTGCATTTTCCAGAAAAACTCATTCCGCTGTGCATTCACAACGCTTTAGCTGGCAAGGCTTTGCCGATTTATGGCGACGGTCAGCAAGTGCGCGACTGGCTCTATGTGCGCGACCATTGCAGCGCGATTCGTCGCGTGTTGGCAGCAGGCCGCGTCGGCGAGGTTTACAACGTGGGCGGCTGGAACGAAAAAGCCAATCTGGACGTGGTGCGGACGCTTTGCAGCGTGCTGGATGAAATGAGTCCCCGTGCGGATGGCAAGCCGTATGCGGAACAAATCACCTACGTCAAAGACCGACCTGGGCACGACCGCCGCTACGCCATTGACGCCAGCAAGATTGAGCGCGAGCTTGGGTGGAAGCCTGCCGAGACCTTTGAAACGGGTATCCGCAAAACAGTGCGTTGGTATTTGGACAACGCTGCGTGGGTAGAAGGCGTGACCAGCGGCGCGTACAAAAACTGGACGACGACGCAACACGCGTGAATCGCATGAAGATTCTGCTTCTTGGCAAAGATGGGCAATTGGGGCGTGAGCTCCAACCACGTCTTGGCAAAGTGGGATTGCTCACCGCGTGGGGGCGGCTTGACGCAGATTTTTTAAATCCACTGAAGTTGCGTGATTTGGTGCTTGCCGCCCAGCCAGATGTCATCGTCAACGCCGCCGCTTACACCGCGGTTGATCAAGCCGAATCTGAGCCCGCACTTGCCCACACCATCAACGCTGCCGCACCCGCCATATTGGCGCAGGTGACGCTGGATATGGGCTGCAAGCTGATTCACTATTCCACCGATTACGTGTTTGATGGCTCGGGCGATGCTCCTTGGGCGGAAACCTCGCCTGCCGCGCCGCTGAGCGTGTATGGCAAAAGCAAGCTGGCAGGCGAAGAATCCATCACGGCTAGCGGCTGCAAGTATTTCATTTTTCGTACCAGTTGGGTGTACGCAAAAGAGGGCAGCAACTTCGCGAAAACCATGCTGCGCTTGGCCTGCGAGAGAAATGCGCTGTCGGTCATCGACGACCAAATTGGTGCGCCCACGGATGCGGCTTGGTTAGCAGATATGACGGCACAAGTCATTGGCAGTTCCGCTTCTGGTGTTTTTCACGCCGTCAATGCAGGCGAAGTTTCATGGCACGGCTATGCCAGCCACCTCATTGCTAGAGCACGCGACATGGGCTTCCCCATCAAGGTATCGCTAGAGGCGATAGCTGCCGTGGCTTCCGAGGCATTCCCCACCGCTGCTAAACGCCCACGAAACTCACGACTCGATTGCTCTAAACTCACCACCACATTTGGCATCACGCCTCCGCCTTGGCAGCGCGGCATCGACCAACTTTTGGAGCATCTGAGGCTATGACAAAAACAACCAAACGCAAAGGCATTGTCCTAGCTGGTGGCTCAGGAACACGGTTGCATCCTGCGACGCTGGCTATTAGTAAGCAACTCTTGCCTGTTTACGACAAGCCAATGATCTACTACCCTTTGTCGGTGCTGATGCTTGCAGGCATTCGGGACGTGCTCATCATCAGCACACCACAAGATACGCCGCGCTTTCAGCAACTCTTGGGCGATGGCTCTGCTTGGGGTATGAATTTGGAGTACGCCGTACAAGCCAATCCAGACGGGCTTTCGCAGGCCTTCATCATTGGCGAATCCTTCATCGGCAATGACTCTTGCGCCTTGGTGCTAGGTGACAATATTTTTTATGGTCACGACTTTGCCAAATTGCTAGATGACGCAGATGCACAAACCAGCGGCGCTACCGTCTTTGCCTATCACGTGCAAGACCCCGAGCGTTATGGTGTGGTGGCATTTGATGCTGATGGCAAAGCCAATAGTATTGAGGAGAAGCCCATCCATCCAAAAAGCAACTTTGCTGTGACAGGTCTTTATTTTTACGATAACGAAGTCATCCAAATCGCGAAGTCAGTCAAACCATCTGCTCGTGGCGAATTAGAAATCACAGCGGTCAATGATGCGTATTTGCAAGCCAATCAACTCAATGTACAAATCATGCAGCGCGGTTATGCATGGCTAGATACGGGCACGCACGACACCTTATTAGAAGCAAGTCAATTTATTGCAACGCTAGAGCACAGGCAAGGCCTCAAAATTGCTTGTCCTGAAGAAATTGCTTGGCGAGCAGGATGGATTAATTCAGAGCAGCTCGAAAAACTTGCTGCGCCTTTGTATAAAAACCAAAATGCTTATGGTCAATATCTGATGCATGTACTTACTGCAAAGGTAGCTTAATGAAGACTTTGGCGACTCCGCTAGATGGATTACTCATACTAGAGCCCACTATTTTTGGTGATGAGCGCGGGTTTTTCTTTGAAAGTTTTAATGAAGTCACATTCAAAGCAGCAACGTCGCTGAGCAGTATCACATTTGTGCAAGACAACCACAGTAAATCTAGCAAAGGGGTTCTGCGTGGTCTGCACTATCAAACGGCGCCGCACGCACAAGGCAAATTAATTCGTGTCGTGAAGGGCGAGATATGGGATGTCGCTGTTGATATTCGAGACGGATCGCCTACACGTGGGCAGTGGTTCGGGGTATTACTCTCTAGTGAAAACAAAAAACAAGTTTGGTTGCCACCAGGCTTTGCGCACGGCTTTGTGACTTTGTCGGATAGTGCCGAAGTTCTCTACAAAGCGACCAACTTTTATAACCCTGATCACGAACGCTGCTTTGCTTGGAACGATCCAACGCTGGCAATCGATTGGCAACTTTTTAGGTTAAGGGAAGTCTTGCCACAACTCTCGGCCAAAGATAAACTGGGTGCGACTTTTAAATAATTTGACAAAACACAACCGTTAGATAATCATTCAACTCATCAACTACACAAAGTACATACGATGGCAAACCAAACTAACCCTACTCTTCCAGTCATCCTATGCGGCGGCTCAGGTACACGTCTTTGGCCACTCTCACGCGAAAGCTACCCTAAACAATTTCATAAA
>CANBRV010000113.1 GCA_947372005.1 Comamonadaceae bacterium
GCGGATAGCTTAGATTTAATTCAAGACGATGTGGGGCTGAAGTATTGGGTGAGGGCGCAGGGTCTTTAAAATCGAATAATGAATGTCTCCTATACCTCGCCTCGCTACGCCATTGAATCCCTAGACCTAGAAGCCCAAGGCATTGCCCACCAAGATGGTAAAGTCATTTTTGTAGACGGTGCACTGCCTTTTGAGGTTGTCTCCGCGCAAGTCAACCGCAAAAAAGAGACCTTTGAAAAAGCAACACTAACCAAGGTTCACAAAGAGTCTTCGCAGCGCGTGAAACCGCACTGCCCGCACGCGGGCTTGCAGCCGAATAGCTGCGGCGGTTGCAAGATGCAGCATCTGCACGCATCAGCGCAGGTAGCGGTCAAGCAGCGCTCGCTAGAGGACAGCTTGACGCACATTGGCAAAACCAAGCCAGAGAGCTTGCTGCGCCCCATTGAGGGCCCAGCTTGGGGTTACCGTTACCGCGCTCGCTTGTCAGTCAAATATGTGATTAAAAAAGGCGAAGTGCTGATTGGTTTTCACGAACGCAAGAGTCGTTACGTCGCGGATATCAAAAGCTGCGCCGTGCTAGCGCCGCAGGTGGAGCGCTTGCTTTTGCCACTCAGAGCCTTAGTTGCCAGCATGGATGCGCGAGAAACCTTGCCGCAAATCGAGGTCGCTTGTGGCGATCGCGTGACCGCGCTGGTGCTGCGTCACATGGAGCCGCTCTCATCATCTGATATTGAAAAGCTAAAAACCTTCGCCACAGCGCAACACGCTGCAAGCCACGTCCAGTGGTGGCTGCAGCCAAAAGGTCCTGAAACAGTGCATCGATTGGACGAGACGGATGGCACGAATCAATTGAGCTATGCGCTGCCTGAATTTGGCGTGACCATGCCGTTTAAGCCAATTGACTTTACGCAGGTCAATCCGCACATCAACCGTGTGCTGGTCTCGCGGTCTTTGCGATTGTTAGACGTACAAAAGCATGAACGTGTGATTGATTGGTTTTGCGGCCTCGGCAACTTCACGCTACCTCTCGCCACTCAGGCGCGTGAGGTGCTGGGTGTGGAGGGTAGCGAGACACTGGTGCAACGTGCCACCGATAACTTTAAAAGTTTCAAAGATGACCTGCAGGCCCCGTCTAGTAAGGCTTGCGCCAGTACCCATTTTGTAGCTCGCAACTTATTTGAAATGACCCCAGAAATGCTTGTCGCGGATGGCACAGCGGAAAAATGGCTAGTTGATCCACCGCGTGAGGGCGCTTTTTCGCTTGTTAAGGCCTTGGCTGAATTGGTAAGTCCTGAGCGCGAGAGCGTAATCGACAAAGGCGACTGGCTGCCTCCCTCAAAAATCGTCTATGTCAGTTGCAACCCAGCAACGCTAGCTAGAGATGCCGATGTGCTGGTTAACACAGCAGGCTATCGGCTTGCCAGCGCGGGGGTGGTGAATATGTTTCCGCATACCGCGCATGTGGAGTCGATGGCGGTGTTTGAGCGAGATTAAAAATAAGCAGACATAAAAAAATCCGCCGAGGCGGATTTTTTTATTGAGTGAAAGACGTTAGTCTCTTTCACCACCAAAAATACCAAGCAGCGACAACAAGCTTTGAAAGATATTGATGAGGTCGAGATAAATTGCCAGCGTGGCGCTGATGTAGTTGGTCTCGCCGCCGTCAATCACTTGTTTGATGTCGTACAGCATGTAGGCGCTAAAAATCGCAATAGAGATTGTGCTGATAGCGGCCATCATGGCCGTAGAGCCTACCCAAATGTTGATAAGTGAAGCAACGACTAGCACAATCACTCCCCAAAACAGCCATTTGCTCATGTTGGATAAATCGCGCTTGATCGTGGTTGCCAAGGCAGCCATTGCAAAGAATACACCGGCTGTTCCTCCAAAAGCGGTCATGACAAGCGCCGTTCCGTTACGGAAGCGAAGCGTGTGTTCAATGATGCCAGATAGGACAAGTCCCATAAAGAATGTGAAGCCAAGCAAAACAAAAACACCTTTGCTCGTCTCTTGCGTCTTTTTAATGGCGTAAATGAATCCAAACATTCCAACCATTAGAAAGATGAATCCCATGAAGCCGCCAAACAGGCGTGAAAAGCCCATCGTCACGCCAAGGTAAGCACCCAGTACGGTAGGCAGTAGGCTTAGCGCTAGCAGCACATAGGTGTTGCGCAGGACACGGTTGCGCTCCAAAACGGACGTACCCGCGGCATTACCGAAGGCATGGTTATTAAGGGGGGTGATGTTGTCAGACATGAAGTTCTCCTAAAAGTTGATCACAAGCGGATTCTAGATCGTAAATGAGTAGAAATACGTAGATTTCAAGGAGCCAGCCTAAAACGCTCCCATGCGAGGCCATTTAGTTCATAAGCCAATCGATCATGTAGTCTATTTCTTCGTCCCTGCCAAAATTCGAAACGATTAGGCACAAGACGATAACCTCCCCAGTGCGCAGGGCGAATGGGGTTCTCACCGTATTGCTGGCAAGCTTTATCCATATTGCTCTCCAGTTCAGAGCGGCTACCAAGCCTTGTGGACTGAGGGCTAGCGATGGCAGCCAGTCTGGATTGCAAGGGACGGACATTAAAATAATGATCGCTGGTTGCGGCATCTACTTTTTCAACCATGCCTTCTATGCGAACCACGCGTTCCAACTCTACCCAGTGGAATTGCAGCGCCGCAAAAGGATTTCCTGCCAATTCAATTCCTTTTTGGCTTTGGTAATTGGTAAACCAAACGATGCCACGCTCGTCAAAATCCTTAATCAGCACGATACGGGTACTCGGGCGTAGGTTTGAGCTAACTGTGGCTAGCGTCATGGCGTTTGGCTCGGGCACTTCAGATTTGATCGCTTCGCTTAGCCATTGCTCGAACTGCAGAAGTGGGTCTGCATGCGAGTCGGCTTCGCCAAGGCTGGCGCTTTCGTAGCTTTTGCGTAAATCTGCCAAAGATTGCGCGATGAGGCTGTGAGTATTTGTCATAAGGCTAGTTTAGTAGTTTGGGAGCTTTAGTCTTTATATAATAATTAAATATATAATAACAATAATAAAGTAGTTTGAAAAAATAAGGCAAACCCCTACAGTCGCTACTCATTGGAGTCACTCATGGATCAAACAGCGTTTATTTTTGCAGGATTTGTCGTCGGACTGATTGTCGGCCTCACTGGTGTGGGAGGCGGTTCGCTGATGACGCCACTCCTCATTTTTGGTTTTGGCATTAAGCCTGCGCTAGCGGTCGGAACCGATTTGCTGTTTGCGGCTTTTACTAAGCTGGGCGGCTCCATCAATCTCGCAGTTTCGCGCTCGATTGACTGGAAGATTGTGGGAAGTCTCAGTTTAGGCAGCATTCCAGCTTCGCTTTTGACACTTTATTTGATTAAAAACACAAACGTAGGTGATGCAACCTTTCAGCACATCATCACGACGACGCTTGGATTCGCTTTGGTGTTGACGGCGGGCGCTACGTTTTACAAAGCCCAGTTTGGCAAAAAGCGCGAGGTGCCTACGCTAGCGGCTGGTGATGCCGCGCTTGCGATCAAGCCTCTGCATCCCATACTCCCTGTGGCTTTTGGCGCCTTGGTGGGTGTGCTTATTACCATTACATCGGTGGGCGCAGGCGCGATTGGCGTGACGGCATTGATGATTCTTTACCCATCCTTGCCGCTGTCGCGCATCGTTGCAGCAGACATCGCGTATGCGGTGCCGATTACGCTGGTCGCAGGTCTCGGACATGCCTCTATTGGGCAAGTCGATTGGCCGCTTCTCATGCAATTACTGGCCGGTTCACTGCCTGGTATTTGGCTCGGTTCTAGGCTCAATTCCCGTTGGTCCGATAAGGCGCTTCGGACGCTGTTATCCCTCTTGATTGCGTATGCTGGCATCAAATTGATCGCACTTTAATTTCTCACATCCTTTTAGCTATGTATCAATACACCGATTTCGATAAGCAATTTGTCAAGCTGCGAGCGGCGCAGTACCGCGACCAATTAGAGCGTCACTTGGCGGGTCAATTGCCCGACGACGAGTTCCGTCCGCTGCGCCTGCAAAACGGCTGGTATGTGCAGCGTCATGCGCCTATGTTGCGAGTAGCCGTTCCATATGGTGAACTCAATTCAGCGCAAATCCGTGTGCTTGCCAAAATTGCCCGTGACTTCGACACTGTGACAACTGACGAATTTGGCGCACAGTTCAAAGGACGCGGCGGCTATGGTCACTTTACGACACGCCAAAACATTCAGTACAACTGGATTCCATTGGCACGTAGCGCCGATGTGATGGACTTACTGGCCACCGTTAATATGCACGGCATTCAAACGAGTGGCAATTGCATCCGCAATATCACTAGCGATGCGCTGGCTGGCATTGCGCCAGATGAGATTGTTGACCCACGTCCGTTTTGTGAAATCCTGCGCCAATGGAGCACACTGCATCCCGAGTTCGCGCATCTGCCGCGTAAGTTCAAGTTTGCTGTGACGGGTGCACGTGAAGACCGCGCGGCCACCGCATGGCACGATGTGGGTTTGCATGTGGTCAAAAACGAAGCAGGGCAGGTTGGCTTCAAAGTCTTTGTGGGTGGTGGCATGGGGCGCACCCCCGTTATTGGTACTGCGGTGCGTGAGTTTTTGCCTTGGCAAGAAATCCTAAATTACTGCGAAGCCGTGATTCGCGTTTACAACCGATATGGTCGCCGCGACAATATTTATAAAGCGCGTATTAAGATTTTGGTGAAGTCTGAAGGTCAAAAATACATTGACGATGTGGAAGCTGAGTACGCGCAGATTTTGGCGAGCGATGGTGCGAAGCATACGATTACGCAGGCGGAGTTTGATCGGGTGGCTAGCTTCTTTGCTGAGCCCGCATCGGCTACTGATAAATTGGGGACAGACCCTAATTTCCGTGCCGAAAATTCAAGGTCAGTCCCCAATTTATCAGACACGCCACAAGACTCAGCATTTACACGCTGGCTCAAGCAAAACGTGCGAGCTCACAAAAACCCAGCGCTGCGTGCTGTGACGTTGTCGTTCAAGCATTTCATCAATCGAAACGCTGGTATCACGGGCGAGGGTTATGCGCCTGGCGATGTGTTGCCTGCGCAGTTAGATGCTGTGGCAGATATTGCCGATAAATTTTCAAGCAGCGAAGTGCGCGTGACGCACGATCAAAACTTGATGCTACCTTGGGTGCATGCTGAGAATCTATATGGGCTGTGGCTAGCAGCAAAGGACGCGGGTCTCGCCCGCACCAACATTGGCTTACTCACCGACATGATTGCCTGCCCAGGTGGCGACTATTGTGCGCTGGCAAATGCCCGCTCCATCCCGATTGCCGAAGGCATCATGGAGCGCTACGAGGACTTGGACGAGCTGCACGACATTGGCGATATTGACTTGCACATCAGCGGTTGCATCAATTCGTGTGGACACCATCACAGCGGGCACATTGGCATTTTGGGCGTCGATAAAGACGGCAAAGAGTGGTACCAAGTCACGCTGGGCGGCTCGGATGGCAGCACCATGAGTGGTGTGTCGGTGGCTGGCAAAGCGGTCGGGCCGTCGTTTTCGGCAGAAGAAGTCACGGGCGTGATTGAAGCCGTGATTGAAAACTACCGCGAGCAGCGCATCCCTAAAGAATTGTTTATTGACACGTTTAAACGAGTGGGTATGGAGACGTTTAAAGCGGCAGCGAACGGCGCACGTCATCCAGCAAAAGAAGAAGCTGAGGTCACAGCATGAAACTCATTTTTAATTCTGAAATCACTGCTGCACCACTGCACATTGCCAATGACGCAGACCCGATTGCGCTATCAGCAGATATTGCGAAAGCAGAAGTGATTGATTTACATTTCCCAAAATTCACCGATGGCCGCGCCTATAGCCAAGCCGCCTTGATTCGCAAACGCCTTGGATTTAAGGGCGAACTTCGTGCTACGGGCGATGTGTTGGTCGATCAATTGCAATTGATGCAGCGTACGGGCTTTAGTACCGCTGTGCTGCGTGACGGACAAAGCATGGCAGCGGCAGAGCGCATGCTGGCGCTGTTTAGCGATTTCTATCAAGGCGATGTGCGGCAAGTCGCGCCACACTTTGCTCGCGAGGCGGTATAGATGGGAGCCCTTTCTGCTGTTGGCTTGCAAGCCAATGCCTCAAAAAATTTCACCGAAAAGTTAGTAAAGACACAAGCTGTCTTGAAAGACGCTTTGCTGACGCACGCACGCATCACGCAAGCCTCTAGTCTTGGTGCAGAAGACGTGGCGATCACGCATTTGTTGGAATCACTCAAAGCTGAGCTTGGCTTGGCGACATTTCCCGCCGATGTGTTTGTGCTCAATACGGGCAAGCTTCATGCTGAAACGCTGGCTCTTTTGATACAGTCGCAAGCCATGTCCACATTGGCTTGGCGTGTGTTCGAACCTGTACAAGAGCAAGCCATTCATTTTGTCAAAACCAATGGCGAACTGGCGATGCGCGAATCGCTAGATTTGCGCAAAGCCTGCTGCCATATCCGCAAAGTCGAGCCGTTAGGGCGTGCTCTTTCGGGCTATTCGGCTTGGATTACGGGGATGCGAGCTGAGCAATCTGCCGCCCGTGCCGATGTTCACGCCGTGGATACATCGGATGCCAAAATCACCAAATACAACCCGCTTGTCGATTGGACATGGGGCGATGTGTTGCATTACATCGTTGAAAACAATGTCCCCTACAACGCACTGCATGACAAGTTTTATCCCAGCATTGGCTGCGAGCCTTGCACCCGCGCCGTGAGCCTTGGCGAAGACTTTAGGGCAGGGCGCTGGTGGTGGGAAAGTAAAGAGGGCGAGAGCGCCAAAGAGTGCGGCTTGCACGTGAAAGCATAAAAATAATATGAGTGAAGTTAATCTAAACAATTCCCATCTTGATGCGTTAGAAGAAGAAACCATCTTCATCCTGCGCGAGGTGGCTGCAGTTTTCGAGCGTCCGACGCTTTTGTTTTCTGGTGGCAAAGACTCGCTCGTGCTACTCAAGTGCGCAGAAAAAGCCTTTGGCTCTAAAGATAGCGGTGGTGGGTTGCCGTATCCGCTCTTGATGATTGACACAGGACACAACTACAAAGAAGTGACGGACTTCCGTGATTCACGCGCCGCCGAATTAGGCGCAAAACTCATCGTGCGCAGTGTCGAAGACTCGATGGCGCGTGGCACAGTACGCCTTCGCAGCCCT